>JAFSVR010000044.1 GCA_017444895.1 Clostridia bacterium | reverse complement strand
TATACTCATACTACATATTATAGCATATGTTTTCCCTTTTGCTACAAATATTTTGTATTTTTACTTTATTTTTTGCAAATAATTGGTTGTGTTGCTACAAGATATTTTTGACTCCTTGAATTAAAATATAAATAGGAGTAAATTTTATGGATTATAAGCAAATTGTTGAAAGATTATCACTAATTAGAACAAAAAAGAATTTATCTTCAAGGGAGTTTGGAATGATGTTAGGTAATTCTGAAACTTATTTCTATAAAATTGAAGATAATTCAATAATTCTCAATGTTCCAAAATTGCTTGAAGTATTGGAAGCGTTAAATATAAGCACTGAAGAATTTTTCTATGACGATTTAGATAACTACAAGAGAGATAAAGAAATTTTACAAATAACAAAATCTCTAACAAAAGAAGAATTGGAAGCATTGATTTTACTATTAAAGAGAAAAAATTAGACAATCAAAAAAGAGCTTACAAAATTTTACTGCAATGTAAGTTCTTTTTATTTGGTATCAATATTTATTTGTTGTTTTTAATTTTTGTATCTAGTAAATTTTTGTTTGTTGCATTTATTCCAGAAACAACTTTTGTTCCTGTTGCTTTTTCATATTCTTTTTTTGCTGTGTTTGCAACTTTTCCACCACGTCTTGCAACTTTTTTGCTATCTGCGAATGTAGTAGGTTTTTCTTGACTTGATATTTGTTTTGTTGTTAATTCTGCAAGTTGGTTTAATGTGAGTTCAATATCAGTCATATTATCTCGCAAACTTTCTTTCTTCAAGTTCTTTAGATTTTTGTATTCTTTAATAGACAATCCACTCCAAGCTTTTGTAAGTTCATTTGTGAGAATAGCATAATCACTTTCTTTTTCAATGGCACGTTCTTTCCATTCGTCGGTAAGTTCTTTTCTGATTTTTATAGATAGTAATCTTTGTGTTATCCATTCAGGCGAATAACCTTTCATTCTGTAAAAATCTGCACCTCGTTGCATTGCTTTTTCTGGGTCAGCAATTTCATCAAGTCGGTCACTTCCAACTTGTGCAAGCCAAAGTTTGAATGGTTCTGCCTTTGGACTTGGAATTGATTGAATTACTCTCAAAATATCTTTTGTATACATTACATCAGTTTTGTATGGTTTGCCATCACTTGCAATCAATTTCAGTTCGTAGCAATTTGATACGACCTGACTTCCTTCTTTTTTTAGTCGTGCTTTAAGATTACGCCAATAAGATGATTTATCTTTAGATTGGGATTCTGATAATACATTGCAAACATCTGCAACAGAAAAAAGCCAATCTTCCTTTTCATTATCCCATTCAGCTCTTATTTCTTTTCCTTCGAAAATCTTAATATTTGACATTTGTAATCTCCTAATTTTATTATATCATATTTTTTACCAATTCCATATCGTTTTTTTACAATTATTTAGCAAAATTCCTTAATGATATTTAGATTTTCACTTTGTTTTATATATTTGTGTGCCGATATTTCATATCCACTGTTATGCTTGCGTTGCTGTGGCCGAGAATTTCACTTAAGGATTTGACATCCATCCCGGCATGGTAGCACCTGCTTGCAAAGGTATGGCGCAAACAATGAAATCCCAAATGTTTGATATTGAGTTTTTTCAAGATGCGAGAAAAGGAATCTTGATAAGCACGAATAAAAACCCCTGCCCCTTTTCTGCCAGCAACAACGCTCTCCCCCAAACCAAAAGGCGAGTTTTTCAACTCTTGCAAGATGCCTAATAGGTGTTGGGAAATTGGGATTGTTCTTGTTGAGGAAAGTGTTTTTGGCGTGTCTAGATAGCTGACAAACTTATGGCCATCCAAAATGTCGTTTTGAGTTGCCGAAACGATTATTGTTCGGTTTTCAAAATCTATATCTTTCCATTTGAGGGCAAGGAGTTCGCCGATCCGCAACCCAGAATATAGCGAAATCAAAACGCCATAAGAATAATACTTATGGTTAGACAAAATGTAGTCTTCAAGTTTAAGGCAATCCAGTGCGCCAAAGGTTTTAACTTTGCCCCCTTGTTCTTGTTTGAGCTTTGTTGTTACTTTGATTTTCTCTTGAAGATAGTTCTTTTGATGAGCAAAGTTTAATGTGCGGTTTATCAGGCTTTTGAGAACCTTTTGGGTTGAATATGAAAGGTTATGGGGCAAAAAGGCGTTTAGCGAGCCTTCGCCACAAGCGATGGTTTTTTGCAGGTATGTTTCAGCAAGCGTTTGATAATGACAAAATGTTTTTTGTTTGTATTGATTTTTACTGCTATCTAGATAGTTTTGAACAAGTGCGCATAGTTCCATTTGAATTCTCCTTTGATTAATTATTTACCAGGTAATAAAAAGTGATAACACGAAAGTTATCACTTAAATTTTATCAACTCTGCTGGGTGAGTTTTAATTTTTCCGCCGCCGCCTTCTTTTTGTCGTGCACGCTTATTGCAACTCTGCAACGCTTCAGGTTCACAAACGGTTGAAGATATTTTTCATAAAACTTATTGCCAGATGCAACATCAATTCTTGCTGCATAGCTCATAATTGCACTTGCGTCTTTGGCCGTGAGGTAATCTTTCTTTGCAACTTTCCTGATTCGCCTTGTTGTTCTCAAAAATGTTTTTGCCCGCATGGTTGTATAGTTTCTGTAAAACTTATATCCAAGAAAGTCTAGTGGTCTGCCCCTGCCCTTTTCTTCTGCAATTTGAAATATTTGCCAGTTCTTCTTGATCGTTAATCCTTCCTTTTTAAGATAGGCTTCAATTTTTTCTCTTGCCCTTGAAAGTTTGCGTTTGTTTGAAGAGAAGAAAACCATATCGTCCATATAGCGAATATAGTGTTTAATTTTCAGTTCTTCTTTTGCATAGTGGTCAAAGTCTTGGAGATAGAAGTTTGCAAACCATTGGCTTGTGAAATTGCCAATTGGAAGCCCGCTTTCAACCGAATAAACAATTTTTTCAATCAACTCTATGGTTCGCTTGTCTTTAATTTTGCGATTGAACTTTTGCATCAAAATTTCTTGATTCACTGATGGATAGAATTTCCTTATATCAATAACCAAACAATATTTAGTATGTTTAACATCATGCGTAAGCCATTTTTGAACAGCCCTTATGCCATAAAGCCCTCCACGACCATCAATTGAAGCACAACTATAGTCATACATACCTTTAAGCAAAACTGGTTTTAACACTAGCATCAAAGCCCACTGCACGATTTGGTCGGGATAGAATTTTGGAATGAATATTTCTCGAATTTTGTTTGTGCAACGGTCAGTGATCGTCTTTTTGTTATAGCCCATTGAATGATATTTTCCAGAAACAAGCAGTTCGTGCAATAATTCCAACTTTTGATCTTGACTATCAAAAAATCTTTTGACGGTTTTGCGATTTTTCTTTCCACGGCTTGCAAACCTTGTTGCCACCTGTAAGTTTTCTATGTTAACAATTTCGTCAAACAATTCTTTGACTCTCTTCATACACTTATTGTATAAAAAAGAGACAGCCTTTGGCTATCTCGATTGTGCATTTTATCCCTTATGTTATCTGTCGGTCTTTCGGCATTGCTACTAAACCAACTCTCTTTCGATATATTTTTAGCATGAGCTATGGATTTGGAATTGATATATTCATAAGGGAAAGACGGAAACCGATATTCACATTAGTATTAGTTAGATTATTATTGACATTGAAATAGAAGGCGCCGGCATTTGTACTATTATTAGTATTACCACCAACAAGAACGCCAAACAACGCAATCGGCTCACGGAACAATTCCAAACCCTATGCAAGTTATATTACACTAATAATTCATCTAAATCAACAGAAATTGCAGAAAATTATTAATGCTTAAACTATTGCCATTATTCTTTTATTATATCATTTTTTCTTTTACCTTCCTTTCAAACAAACCCAAGCCAAACGTTTCAGCTTAAGTTTTTTTGTTGCTTTTTAGTTTGCTTTTTATTAACACCTTTATAAAGCCCAAAAGCCGTAAGATAACTAACTCCAAGAACAACAAAAGCGCAAACAAAAGCAATTGGCAACCCTTTTTGCGCAAATGCATACCAATCATATTCAATGGCAACTGCCCCATCTGAAAAATGCGCAATAACAACCGCAATATAGAATATTGCATACAATAAAACATGAATTAGACCAACAAAAGTGTGTTTCAGTTTGAGCAAAGGTTTTCTTTCAACCCCAATATAGTTAATAAAGTTAATAATGGGTATTGCAAAATGGAAGAAAAAGTTAGCGTTAACATATAATGAGAAATACCCCTCCTCAACAATGAATCCCAAAAATAGCGCAACAACCAAGAAGGTTAGTATGAGATCTATTGTTGCAATATATCTCAGCATATACACAAAAAACGGTGTTTTTCTTTCAGTTTTCCTTTCCCTTAAAAAGAAAACGACATATAACAAAGCCGAAACGCCAGCCAAAATGTTAGATTGAAGAGTAAAAAATTTAAGCAGTTTTATGCCGTGTTCAATGGGTTTAGTATTAACGATATAAATTTCACCAAAACAAAGAATGCTTCCCACAAGCGCCATCAAAAACACAACAATATTAAGCGTTAATGCAATTTTATCTCTTCTTTCCATTTCATTTTTAATTTTAGATTTTTTAACAAATATTGTCAACAAGAAAAAGAAAGAAACAAAAAGACCGCCCGTTTGTGCGGTCTTTTGTTTGTTTCAAATTAGTTAACTTTTGTAAGCTCAAATCCACCAGATACGGCAGAACCACTGTTGTTGTTAACATGAACATAGAGATATCCATCTGTGCCATCTGAAAGCGTTATGCTACCCCAGTTGGTTGTAATTTCGTGAGCCCCTGTGTTGTCGTAATACCAGATATCTACATCTGCGTTAGAAGCCAACTCTGCACCTTCTATAGTAAATGAATATTCCGTTTCTTTTTCAATTTCAAACCTTAAATACTTAATTTGGCTAGCACCTAAATTATCAACATATCCTGCATCTTCATATTCTTTGCCAGTGCTTGAGTAAGTGTCTCCCATATAGTATGTGCTGCTAGGAACAGCTCCTCTTCCTATTGCTGGGATTACATCATCCAAAACAACAAACTTGCCGTTTTCAAATGTTGCGCCGGCTGTTATAACAACATAGTAGTATCCATCAAATGATGCCGTGTGATCTGCATACGTGTTTGTGAATTCAGCATCGTGGAAGGCACCATTGCTGTCTGTATAGTAGATTACTATATCACTGCTTTGAAGTGGCGCAGTTAAAACTCTCTTCAATTGATAATCGCCTGGGTCTGCAAAGCGATAATATGCTTTTTGCCCTACCGTAAGAGATAAAGTAACTTCTTCACCAATCTCAATTTCTGTTCCAGTATATTCGCCAGCATAGCAATAGCCTGTTGCTGTGTTAACAACATGTGCAGTAGAAACAGTAAGCGTATCGGCAGTCTCGACATAGGTTTCGCCATTAACAGTAAGAACTGCATACAAATAATTGTCTGTGTGTGGCCACTCTGATGGGCAGAAATAATATCCTTTGGCTGTTCTTGAAGCATTATCACGAACTAATCCCAAGAAACCTGTTATCTCTGTGTAAGAGTTTCCGTTTTTAACATAATATTTCTCATCATCAATAGATTGGTCCCAGTTTGTGTTATTTGTTAGAAGTGAATAGTGCTTGCTATTGTCAATTGGAACTCTAACAAATATTATTTCATCACCTTGTGTTTCTGGCATTGCAACTGGTGTGCCATTGTTAACATCATCAAGATCAATTTCCACACCTACATATTCATCGCAATCTGTACAGAAGCCATAATTATCTATATGACCATGTGCGCATTGTGAGAATACTTTTATCCATGCATTATTTGCTTGTTGTGCTGGTGTTGCAACAAGATACACATAGTGATCGTCTGTATCTGCTATTGCTTCAAAATTTACGCTCATTACTATAGGTTGCCACTCTCCGTCTCTCTTTCCAAAGAAGTGAAGTTCTGTTGACAAGAATCCATACGCACTTCTGCGATACTCTTTTGTTGTTTCAATAGCAAATTTGAAATAATATGTGCCTGGGTCAATCGTTGAGAAACTCTTTTGTGTGTTAACTGCAATCATTTCTCCTTGATATTCTCCGCACTGTGAGCAGAAGCCATGTTCATCAGGTGTGTGAACCCCTGTTGCGTTAACAGAAACTTCTCTTGTTTGTCCACAAACAGAGCATACTTCAATGTCAACCCCTGCAACTGTGCAAGTTGCCGGTGTTTTGTGAGAACTGAACACAAAGTTGTGCGCTGCAACGTCTTTTGTTTCTTCACAGCCATCGCAATCATGCCAGTGGTTGGTTGCATCTTTGCTCCACTCATTGTTCCAAGAGTGAACATGTTGTTCTTGTGCTGGTGCTGGTTTGTCATCATCGCAGGCTGAAAGCATAAAGGCAACCGGCATGATCAAACAAAGTGCAAGAACAAACATTAACAATTTTTTCTTCATTTTTATTCTCCTTATTATAAAAATATTATAGAATAATGCGTCATATAGTGTCAAATGAATACACCCTCTTTTGCTTAAAAAGATTTATTTTTGCCTTTGTAATAACAATAAAGATGTCAACAAAAAACCACGCTTTTGCGTGGCCTTCTGTTTTATATTTTAATTGCTTTCTTCAATGATTTTGTCCTGCTGAGTAGGCGCTTTTTGTTTGTTCAAAATTTCGCATAATGCAACCAAACCAAGGCTTATTGATATCATAAAAATATCTATCGTTTGGCTCTGATCCGTTATCCCAATCAATGCAACACCAACAACCATGATGGCGCCAAACCAATCAAACTTCTTAAAATCATTAAACACAACTCTGTATTTAACAACAAAGAAATACATCATTATTGCGGTTCCAACAATCCCTGTTGACGTTAGGTATTGCAAGATTGTGTTATGGGCCATAACAACGCTCGGCGTTGAAACGCAAGGAACAGGTTCTGCACTAATAAACCCAATGCCAAACCATGGGTTTTCTTTGAATTTTTCAAAGCACCATGGCCAAAGCGTTTCACGTCCGTTTCCACCTGCAAGACGAGCAGTATAGCTTTGAACAATATCGTTGATCATTGACCAGAAAATCGCAGACAGCAATGCAATTACAACAACCAACCCTATTGCCCAAAACGAGAACCTTTTTTTGTTTTCAGACTTAACAAAAACATAAATTCCGCACGCAATAAGCGCAATGGTTGCAGTCAAAGTTGTCATTCTAGAATATAAGAAGAAGATTAAGAGGTATTGCGCAAAAGCAGCCAAGGCATAATAAACATCATATTTTTTGTTTTCATATGCCAGCCATAGAGAAGCAATCATTCCAAGCATAACATAGATTGATGCAACGTTTATGTTTTGCACACCAATTTCAAGAACGTTTCTATGAACAAGCGACCAAGCAAAATCTCCTTGGCCAGTGTGTGAAATGATAAGCTGAACAAACAGTTCTATGCTCACAATGATAAAAAACCATCTTACAGCGTCTTTCAAATTTTCTGAAAAGTTAAGCAAAATGAAATAGCAAAAATATATCGCCAAACAGAAGCCTAAAAGGATGAGAGAAACAACAATGTTAAAGTGTCCAATAAGCCCGCCAAAAAACACGGCAACGGCATAAGCAATCATGGCATAAAACATCTTGCCTTTGGTTGCCTTAGCCTTTCTTATTGCTAGCATTTTTACCAGATAATATATCGCACCAACAACAAACAAACTTGCTGCAATTATATAGAAAACATATACTTTGCTGTCTTTGAAAGAATTAAGAAAAAACGCAACAGTCAGCAAAGGAACAAGAGCGTTTTTTGCATCGTCACAAACAACAAAAACAAGCAAAGAATATGCCCCCAAAATCAACGTTGCAATGTGGCCAAGGCCTAGAGCCCAAAAAAGCATCGCCACTGCAAGCAACGAAATGACCGTTATATAATGTTGTGTGATTTCTCTAAATTTTGTCATTTTATCAATAGTGTTTGAACCAAATTATTATTTGATAGTTCAAGTATATGATAACATAAAAGTGTTGAAAGTCAAAGTGTTTTTATTGCTATAAACAATCCGCACTAGCTTTTATATTCTTTCTCTTCCCATTTCAAAAGCCCCGCTCGCACGAAAATAATCACTGTTTTGCATTTCTTGAAATGTGCATCCAAAATCTCCAAAAAGTTTTTGGCTTGCAAGGTTCGTTTTTTCAACATAGGAAAAAATGCTAATCGGCCTTATTTGTGTTTGCTTTTCAACTTCATCTGGAAGCACGTTCAAAACCCGCTTACCATAGCCCCTTCTCTGCATGTCTGGTCTCATAACAATATATTGCAAAAAAAGCTCTGGGGTTTTTGTTTGCATCGCAAACTCCTGACAAATCACAAAACCAATAACGTCCCCACTATTATTCTTAACCGAAAACGCCAATTTCCTCTCGTCTTCGCCAATAGGAAAATCTTCATAGTTTGTTTCAATCAGCTCTCCCAAGTTTCTTATAAGCCCGCCTTCCAAAATATACTTATTAATATTTTCCCAGCCGGCATTTGTGTTTTGCGTTTTCTCCCAACCCATAATTTCATTTTTATCTTCAGGAAAGGTCATTAAATCATAATAAAAGTCGTTCATTTTTTGCTCCATTATTAATTTTTATTCGTTATTTCTCAGCCACTTAAAAGGAACTTTGCCTATCGCAAAGTCCCTTTTTCTGTTTTTATTTATTTCAGTTGTTACTTTTTATGAATGAATATAGTAGTAGTCGCCAACAACATCAACATTTGAAAGATAATCTGTGAAATATTGCCCCCATGAAGTTCTAAGATCGCCTTCAGTTGCAAATAGCGTTGTTGGAACATAGAAGTTAATGCATGAAATTTCGCCATGTGCAATATCTGTTGGGCTTGCAATTCCCGCAACAGCAGTTGCAGTTGTGAGATATATTGAAACCCCTGAAGCGCAAGCGCTATGGAACGCATCATTTGACAGCGTTGTTAAAACATCACCAATTGTAAGTGAGGTTATTGCACATCCGCTGAATGCTTGGCTTCCAATTGAAGTAACAGAGTTTGGAATAACAACAGTTGCAAGGTTTGCAAAATCCTTAAATGCTTCTGCAACAATAGCCGTAACAGGTTTTGCGTTATATGTTGAGTCAATAGTAAGGCTCGTTATTGTGTTTGGCCCGCTATAACCCGTAACTTTTGCAGTATCACCAACTTCTTCATATATAACGCCAACATTTTGCGTCCATTTTGCATAGAGCGTGATATCAGCAGTATAATCAGTTGCTCCAAGACTAGTTACTGCACTGCCTGTGCAATCAATGTTTGTGAACCAACCATCAAAGGTGTATCCCGCCCTTGTTGCAGACGCAAGAACTGTTGCTAAATTATATGTGTGAGTTGTTGGATATCCAGAAGCATGGTTTCCTGAGAAAGCCATCCCACCTTGATCCAAATAGTTGATATCATAGGTTGCGCTAACCCACTTAGCGTAAACCGTTATTGCTGAGGTGTAATCTGTTGCACCAAGACTTGTTATTCTTGCACCCGTGCAAGCAGGATTGCCATACCAACCATCAAGTTCATATCCGGTTTTTGTTGCATTTGGAAGAACAGTCGCTTCCCCATACGTATGAGTTACTGGATATCCGCTCGCAAGGTTTCCGGTCAACAAAGCGTCACCTTCGTCTTTATAGGTTATACTATACTCTTCGCCATGCCAAACAGCATAGAATGTTATGGTTGCATTATTTGTGTTTGTAACGCCATAGCGTGATGCAAATTGATAAACCCCACAAGTTGAGTTAACATAATAGTCAACGTCGCCATTGCTTGTTACTGACCAACCATTCAAAACATAGTGCTCTTTTGAAATACCATCACCAGCCTTTTTGGTTGTATAGTCTTGGCCAAAAGTCATGACTTCATTTGCAATGCTTCCCGTTCCACCATTTGCGTTGTAAACAACAGTATATGTGTTTGGAGTCCATTTAGCATAAATATAGTGGTTTTCTGCTGTTGTTAAAATTGAAACAGCCGTGATTGGTGTGATATAAGTATTTTCAAGATACCAGCCATCAAATTGATAGCCGTTTCTTGCCACTGTTGGGAGCGTTCCATATGCTGTGTTATATGTTATTTCTTTTGTTGAAGATGCGCCAATTCCAGTCCATCCACTTGTTGAAGAAATATCCCCACTAACAGAATTTGCGGTTATAACATATGAATTTGCTTGCCATACAGCAAACAACTCAATAACTGCAGAATCGGTGTCATTAACGCCATAGGCCGTCGTAAGTGCGCTTACTGCATATTCAATATTCTTAGAATAAGCAACAGCGCCACCAGCGGATGTTGCCCACCCTTGCAAAGTGTAGCCTGTCTTAGAAATTCCATCGCTGATTCCTTTGGTTGT
>JAFSVR010000043.1 GCA_017444895.1 Clostridia bacterium | reverse complement strand
GCAAAAGATGGGTGGCTAGTGTTGCTCCTTCTCGGCATTGTTGATATTTTGATGTTGCTTCTTGCCATTTGGTTTTTTAATAGATTTAATGGTCGGGGCTTTGTTTCGCTTTTGCAAAACGCTTATGGCAAATTTGTTGCGGGTTTAATATTTTTTGTTTTGTTTGGCTATTTTGTGATTAAGGCTATAATGCCGTTTGAAGCCCTTCATGATCTTTTTGCCAACGTTTTGTTTGACCAGGTTGATTATTCCATATTTGGCATTATGCTATTATTTGTTGTTGCCTATGTTGCAGTTAGGGGCCTTAGGGTTATTGGCAGGCAGTGTGAAATTTTTACTTTGCTTATTGGGCTAGGGATTGTGGGTGTTGTTGCGCTTGGCATGATTGATGCGGATTTTTCAAGACTTTTTCCTATTTTTGCTTCAAATTCAGCATCGGCAATTATTTTTGAAACCTTGAAAGACGCTGTTTGGTTTGGAGATTATGTTTTGTTGTTTTGTTTGGTGGGGCTTGTCAGTCTTAAACAAGATGAGAAAATAGGTTGGAATTTGATTTTGCCATATGGAGCCATTGTTGTCATTGTTCCGCTTTGCTATGCCATATATTATGCGCATTATGGTAATGTTGCAATTCTTCAGCCAAATGCCATTTCTGCATTAACACAGTTTTCGTTGTTAAGGCTAGATATTGGAAGAGTTGATTGGTTTTTGGTTTTGTTTGAGCAAATTTCAACAATAATTTCAGCGAGTTTATATATTTTTCTTGCCGCCTTGTTTTTCTGCCGGTGTTTCAAAATACAAAAAACAACCATTCCAGCCGTTGTTATAGCAATTGCTATCTATATGTTGGATGTTAGCATTTTTGTTAACATAAATTCAAGCGTGTTTGATTTTAGAAAATATACCTATATTTTCATGCTTGCCGTTAATATAATTATTCCGGTGTTTGCCCTTATTGCTGGTTTTGCAAACAGAAAGAGGGTTCAGGCATGATAAGGTTTTTGAAAAGAAAAGGATGGATCATTGTTCTTGTTTTGTTTCTTATGTTGTTCCCGCAATCGCTTTCTAGCCAGGCAAGGCTGAACAACAGGGTTTTAATTACGGGGCTTGCAATAGACAAAACTGCGGGCACATATTCTGTTACGGCTCAGGTTGCGATGCCCATTGCTGGGGGTGAGGGGAAGCCTAGTGCAAGTTTTGAATTTGTTACAGACTCAGGCAAAACAATAACCGAAGCGCTTAACAAAACTGGATATAAAATTGGTAAAATTGCAGGGCTCTCACATACAAACTTCATTATGCTTGGTGCAGGGGTTATGGAAGATAATTTGATAGACGACCTTGATTATTTTGTCAGAGATGCGCATCTTCCTAATTCGGTTATGATTGTTGCATGTGAAGGCTCAGCAGAAGAGGAAATTAAAAAAACAAAAAGTCTTGAATTACCGGTTGGCTTAGCACTTCAAAAAGTGTATCTGTTCAAACAAGATGCACTAAATTCAATTATGGTGCCAGCACACAGGTTTGTTGATATGGCTTATGAACCAAGTAAAGTTAGTGTTGTTCCAACAATTAAAATTGAGGATAGCGGAGAAGGTGGCGGGCAGGGCGGTCAAAGCCAAGGCGAAGAGAAAACGGCGAGGCTAGAATATATAACCCCAATCAAGTATTTCAAAAATGGGGTATATGTTGATGAGCTTGCTGGCAAAGATGAGGTTTTTGCATATCTTGTTGCGCAATCTTTTGGGAAAAGTTTTGATATGGTTGTTAACAATGTTGACGATCGCTCAATGTTCTTTAATGCTGAAGTGGGTTTGCGTGTTGGGAAAAAGGCAACAAAAACAAGCATTGATTTTTCCGGTTTTGCGCCAAAGGCAAAAATAACGATTGATCTTAAAGATATTTTGCTTCTTGAAGTTAACAATGAAAACGGAAACCCATCCGGACTTTTAACGAATTCAACATATGTTAACAATCAAACCCTCAATGAGGCCATAAAGGGCCAAATTAGTGAGAAAATCCAACAAGTTTTTGATAAAACAAAGCAGCAAAATGTTGACCTGTTTGGCTTTATCAATCACGCTTATAGATTTAATTATGGGGACTATAAAAAATATATCCAATACAACGTTGGAGAAGACGCGTTTTTGCAAAACCTTGAACTTGAAGTTGAAGTTAGGGTTGGCAATTATAAATAAAAAAAGCCTAGCATTTTTGCTAGGTCTTTTTGCTTTTTATATCTTGATTTTATCTAAAATTTTATAGAGTATATTGATTATTGTTGGAGCAAGAAGAATGAGGATGATAACGAACAATATATCAACAAGTTCAATTGTAACAAGTTTGAAGAAGGCTGGAATTGCAAGAATTAAAATGATGCATATTGCGAGCATTGAGAAGAACAATGTTCCGGTTAGGGCAGAGAAAGGTTTGCAAAGCCTTAGAAGCATTGCAAGGCCCGTGAAGGTTACAGACAAGGTCATCATTGTTGTGAGGATGCTGAGGCAATCAAGAGAGCCTTTGGTGAGCCAAACGAAGGTGTATATTGCAATTCCGTTTAAGATCAAAGTTATTGCTCCTGGCAAAGCGTTCTTGAAAAGGTTATAGATAAATTTACCTTGAATTGGTTTGTCGTTCGGCAAGAAGGCAAGGAAGAATGATGGAATACCTATAACGAAAGTTTCAAGCAGAAGGTTGTTTTCCGTGCTGAGAGGATACACCTTTTGAATGATCAATATGAAAATAGAGAAGAAGATTGAGAATATGGTTTTCATAAAGAACAAACTGGAAGATTTTTGAACGTTGTTTATAACCCTTCGGCCTTCCCTAACAGTTTCTGGCATGCTTCCAAAATCACTGTTGAGAAGAACCATGTGTGAAACGCTTCTCACGGCTTCGCTTCCGCTTGCCATTGCAATTGCGCAATCGGCTTCTTTAAGCGCCAGGATATCGTTAACGCCATCTCCGGTCATCGCAACGGTGTTTCCGGCGCTCTTCATTGCCTTAACCAAAATGGCTTTTTGATCAGGTGTAACACGGCCAAAAACAGTATATTTATTTGCGGCTGCAATAATCTGTTTTTCGTTCATTCCTTCAAGATTGATGAAAGACTCGGTGTTTTCAACACCAACACGTTTTGCAATTTCAGCAACTGTTAAAGGGTTGTCGCCAGAGATGATTTTAACTTTAACTCCGTTTTGCTTAAACCATTTTATTGTTGCAATCGCTTCATCTCTAATGCGGTCTTCAAGAATGAGTAGAGCAATGGCAGTTTTGTTTGATGGGATATTGTCTTTTGCAATTTTTCCATCGCTGTGTGCAACTAGAAGAACTCGGTAGCCATCTTTGGCATATTGTTCAATCATGTCTAAAACTTTTTTGTCTTTAAGTTCCGGCATAACAAACTCAGGGGCGCCCATGATATATGTTCCGTTGTTTTCAAATGTTACTGCGCTGAGTTTGCGAGAACTTGAAAATGGCAAAACATGAAGAGGTTTGAGCTCTTTGTTATATCCAAAATAGTTGATAAGCGCTTGGCTTGTTTGGTTATTATCTGGCAGGGCGGAGAGCATGCTTCCAACTGCTCGTTTCAAAGTTACGTTTGTGTTTTGAAGCTGGATGCAGTTATATACTTTCATTGTTCCGTCAGTTATTGTTCCAGTTTTGTCTAGGCAGAGAACGTTAACGCGTGCTAGCATTTCAACGCAATAAAGGTCTTGAACGAGGGCCTTTTTATTTGCAAGTTTGATAACTGAAACAGTAAGCGCAACCGAACAAAGGAGGAACATTCCCGATGGGATCATTCCAATGATTGAGCCGGCGGTTTTTGTTATTGTGTCAACAATTTTACCATCGGTTGTTGCTGATGTGCTTGCAACATAGTTGTTGATATACATTAATATTGCAATAGGGATCAAAACCACGCCAATAGATTTGATGATAAGGCGAAGAGAACTGAAAAGCTCAGATTTTGGTCTTTTATATTTTTTTGCCTTGCTTGAAAGTTGTTGGATATATGTTGACGCGCCAACTTTTTCGGCCCTTGCGTAGCAACTTCCACTAACAACAAAACTTCCGCCAAGGATTGTGTCGCCTGGTTTTTTCTTAATTGGCAAGCTTTCACCGGTAAGCAAACTTTCATTAACTTCAATGTTGCCTTCCAAAATGGTGCAGTCTGCGACAATTTGTTTTCCGGTTGAAAGAACGATGATATCGTCAAGAACAACTTCCTTTGTTCCAACGGTGTGTTCAATTCCGTTTCTTACAACCTTAACCACTGGGGCGGTCAGCAAACTTAATTTTTCAATGGTTTGCTTTGCGCGAATTTCTTGGATGATTCCAATGGTTATATTTGCAACGATAATAAACATAAAGATGCAACTTTTCCAAGCTCCAACAACAGCAAGGCTGATAAATATTGCAAAGCAGAGCATGTTGAAGAAAGTGAAAATGTTTTCAACGAAAATGCTTCTATATGTTTTAACGTTGGTGTTAGGAGTGTCGTTATTAAGGCCTTTGCTGTTTCGGTCTGCAACTTGCTCATCTGTTAACCCAGTTTTATAATCCACCTTGATTCTTCGAACTCTTATTGGTTTTGCATCCTCAGGATTCTTGGCGTTTTTTGGGCCTTTTGGCTCTTTGATTTTTATGATTTTCTCTTTCTTTCTTGGCTTTTGAACTGGCTCTGTTTCGTGCTCTTGAACTGTTTCTGCAGGTTGCTCAGAAAGAGCGGTGTCTGGCTCTTGAATTTGAGAGATTTCTTCTGATTCGTTTTTAGATTTCTTTCTAGAAGTCATATGCACCTCATGGTTTTGTTTCATTTTTAATAATAATACAACAAAAATATATTAATGTCAATTTTATGATAATAATAAAAAGATGAAAAAACTATTGCAAATTTCGTCGAGATAAGTTATAATCAATGTAACAATTCCTTGCTGGCAAATATTTTGTCAGCCGAATGAGTCCATAAGGAGGTAAAGAAAATGAACAAATACGAATTGCTTTATATCATTGACGTATCAGTTTCAGACGAAGCAAGAGAAGCTTTGGTTGAAAAGTTCGTTAAGTTTGTTAATGACAATGGTGGCAAGGCAGAAGAGCCAAAAAAACTTGGTGTTCAAAAACTTGCATATCCAATTAACAACAAAACTGAAGGACACTATGTGTTGATGAACTTTGAGAGTGATGCGAGCGTGCCAAGCAAACTTTCTGCATTGATGAAAATCACAGACGGCATTGTTAGATCATTGATCGAGAAAAGATAAGAGGAGAAAAAATTATGAATAAGGTAGTTTTAATTGGAAACTTAACCAAGGATCCAGAACTCACAACAACCGCAAACGGAGTTAACTTTTGCAGATTCACAATTGCTGTAAGCAGAAACTTTACAACAAGCGATGGTGAAAGAGAAGCTGATTTCTTGCCAATCATTGCGTGGAGAGCGCAGGCAGATAACTGCTATAAGTATATAAAGAAAGGAAGCAAGGTTGCTGTTGTTGGTTCAGTTCAAACAAGAAACTATGAGGCAAATGATGGAACAAGAAGATATGTAACAGAAATTGTTGCAGATTCTGTTGAGTTCTTAACAACAAGAAATTCAAATAGTGAGGCAGGGGAGTCTGGTGATGCAGATTCTGTTAAACCTCAAACAGACGGAGAAGTTGTTGATAAGTTTGAACCAATCGACGACGATAATCTCCCATTTTAATAAAGGAGAATCATAATGAAAAAGCAAAATCCAAATGCAAATGCTTCGTATGATGATAAAAACCCAAAAAAGGTAAAGAAAGCCCCAAAGAAAGTTTGCGCTTTCTGTACAGACAAGGTTGAATATATCGATTATAAAGACGCTCAAAAGCTCAGAAGATATATGACTGAAAAAGGAAAAATCATTCCACGAAGAACAACTGGTGTTTGTGCTAAACACCAAAGAGAATTAACCAATGCTATTAAGAAAGCAAGGGTTATGGCATTGCTTCCATATAAGAATGACTAAGTAATGTTGAAAAATAAAAAGCAGGAAACTTCCTGCTTTTTTGTTTTGTTGTTTTATGCGCCAGGTTGTGGCTCTGGTTCGGCTTTTTCATTTCCGTGTTTTTCGGCATGAAAGTCAATCTTCTTGGTTCTTGGGCGGAATAACACATCTCCAACAACTTTGGCTTTTCGTTTTAGTTCTTCACGCTCAAGATGAACGTTCATAGCCTCAGAAACATAATCATTCAGCTTTGAAATCTCAGATGCCTTAATCTCTTTTTTGCCCAATGCATGAGTTAAAAACATTTGCCTTTGCTGGTCGTTTTCTGCTTTCCTTAGTTTGCCCTCAATGCCCAAAATGTCTTGCCCATTAGCAAGCAATAGGGCAACCGCTTCTTGTGCGGAAAATGTTGAAATGTTGTTGTGGCCAGAAACCTTTGCTTCAATTGCATGAAGTTCCATAACCGGAAGTTTTAGAGGGTTTTGAGGATCGCTTTTTTGCAGACTTTCAGCAGAAGAATATAATTCGTCTCCTGCAAAAAACTTGTCTTTTGTTGTTAAGCTGATAGATCTATAAACACCGTTTCTTGATTTATCCAAATATGGCGTCAAAACAAAACTACCATTGTTCGTTTTTCTCATTTCCCAATATATTTTATAAAGTGCAATGGTTGGTTCTTCGTTTGAATGATTTGCTGATGCTTGTGCCGTGCGAGCAAACATGTCTTTAATGAATCCCATGGTTTCCCTCCTATGTTTCACTTGCTTATATTATATCATACAAACGAGAAAAAGTAAAGTGGATAAATAATAGTGATATAAAAACCAAATTTATCTTGACAGCAAATATTGTTTGTTTATAATTAAATTAGGAGTATTATTAGCGTATGGCAAAGGAAAAAGTAACTGAAATTGCACGCTCAATGCCAAACAATCTTGAGGCAGAACAGGCAGTTTTGGGCTGTATTTTGATAGATAGCGAATCTGCTGTTGATATTATTTCTAAAATCAATGAAGACGACTTTTATAGTGAAACACATAAGGGTATATATGAGGCGATTCGCGCATTATATGACCGAAACGTTAACATTGACATTATAACGTTAACAGACGAACTTGATAAGAAGGGCTCTCTTGCCTCAGTTGGTGGGGTTTCATATTTAACAACATTAACGAACGTTGTTCCAAGTTCTGCAAACTATGAAAACTATGTTAAGATTATAAAAAGAGATAGCGTTCTTAGGCAACTTATTGAGTCGTGCAGTTCGGTTATTAGCAAGGCCTACCAAAAAGACAATGATGAAGACGTTTTGGCGTATGCCGAAAAGAATGTGTATGAAATTGCTGAAAAGGGACAAACAAGTTCATTAGAGCGCATTAATGTTCCTCTTCAAAATGTTATAGATAGGCTTGAAGACATTCAAAGAGATCCCGCATCACTTAGAGGGTTAACCACGGGGTTTTATAAACTAGATGAACTTCTTAATGGGCTTCATAGGAGCGACCTTGTTATTATTGCCGCCCGCCCTGGTATAGGTAAAACTAGTTTGGCAATGAACATTGTTGTTAATGCTGCTTTGGAAGCCGGTGCGAAATGTGCGTGCTTCTCACTTGAAATGAGCGCTGAGCAACTTGCACAAAGAATGTTGTTTAGTGTTGCCAATGTTGATATGGGCAAAGGAATGAAAGGTGAGCTTGACCAAGTTTCAGACTGGACAAAACTTTGGAAGGCTAATAAAAAACTGCGTGACACGCAAATATATATAGACCAAAGTTCGCTCAACACTCCATCAAAAATACTTTCAAAATGCCGAAAGCTCAAAAGGGAGCGTGGGCTTGACCTTGTTATGATAGACTATCTTCAACTTATGAGTGGGGATGGCAAGTTTGATAACAGACAAGCAGAAGTTAGCAATATTTCGAGAAACCTTAAGATTTTGGCAAAAGAAATCGATGTTCCGGTTATTGTCGCTTGTCAGCTTTCACGTCAAATCGAGCAGAGAACAAGTCATCGCCCAGTTTTAAGTGACCTTAGGGAATCGGGCGCTATTGAGCAAGACGCTGATATTGTTATGTTTATTCACAAAAAAGAAATGTATAATGCTGAGGGGGCCCCAATTGCTGAAGATAATGCTAATAAAGATTATGAAGCAGAACTTATTATTGCTAAGCATCGTGCGGGAAAACTTGGGAGCGTGTTCCTTGGCTGGAAAGGTTCAAGAGTTAGCTTCGTTAATCTTGAGCACGACGCTAACACAAAAAGCATTATTGACGCTTACACTGAGGGACATATGCCAAAAGCAGAAGATATTAAAGAAAGTGGGGTTAATGTAACAGAACTTCCACCAGACGAAGAAATATTCTAAAATATTGAAATACTTATATCAGATTTTGCAATAAAATAGACAAAAAACTATAATTGTACTATAAAAATTGCAATAAAAATGCAAAATTAACAATAATTTACTACAAAAAGGTGTAAAAATGGATAAAATTACTAGTCAAGATTTACGAAATAAGTGGATTAAGTTTTATGAGGCTCGTGGGCACGTTAATATTGGTGCCGTTTCTCTTATTGGTGATGGAACAACGGGCGTCATGTTTAATGTTGCTGGGATGCAACCATTGATGCCATATCTTCTTGGGAAAAAACATGATAAGGGAACCAGACTTTGCAATATCCAAGGGTGCGTTAGAACTGTTGATATTGATGAAGTTGGAGACGGAAGCCACTGCACGTTTTTTGAAATGATGGGAAATTGGAGCCTTGGCGACTATTTCAAAAAAGATAAAACCAAATGGTCTTTTGAATTTTTAACAAAAGAACTTGGTTTTGATGCTGATAAGATTGCGTCAACTGTCTTTGCAGGAAATGCTGATGCACCACGTGATGATGAAACGGCAAAACTGCTTAAAGAAGTTGGTGTTAGGGAAGAAAACATTTTCTATCTTGGCAAGAAGGCAAGTGGAAAAGAAAACAACTGGTGGGAACTTGAAGGAACGGTTGGAACTCCATGTGGGCCAGATAATGAGTGGTTCTATCCAACAGATGTTCCGGCTTGCTCAAAACAATGTTCTCCGGCTTGTGATTGTGGGCACTATGTTGAAATTGGCAACGATGTTTATATGCAGTATAAGAAGCTTGAAAAGGGCTATGAACCTCTTGAAAACAAAAATGTTGACACGGGCTTTGGTTTTGATAGACTTTTAATGTTCATCAACGGCTATACTGATGTTTACCAAACAGATTTGTTTAGAGGTGCGATTGAAATTCTGGCTAATACTGCAAATATTAAGTATCTTGCAGATGAGAAAACCACGAGAGCAATGCGAATTATCGCTGACCATATGCGAACCAGCGTTATGCTTATTGGTGATGAAAACGGGATAGTTCCATCAAACACCGGGGCTGGATATATTCTTCGCAGGCTTTTGAGAAGGGCTATAAGATATACGCGCACGCTTAATATTGATAGTTCTGTTCTTTGTGATGTTGCAAGGAATTATATTGAAAATGTTTATTGTGATTCATATCCTTTGCTTATCAAGAAAGAGGCATATATTTTGGATGAAATTGCAAAAGAAATCAAGAAATTTGAAGCCATGCTTGCTTCTGGGCTCAAAGAATTTGAAAAAACCATTGCATCAATTGGCCGTAAAAATGATTTTATGAAAACAAAAGACGCTTCTTATGTTCCTGAAACCCAAATCTCGGGAAAGGTTGCGTTTAGACTGTATGACACTTTTGGTTTTCCTCTTGAAATAACGGAAGAACTTGCGAAAGAAAGTGGTTTTACTGTTGATAGAGTAGGTTTTGAAACTGCATTTGCTGAGCATCAAGAAAAGAGTAAGGCAATAAACTCGGGCGAGTTCAAAAGTGGACTTGCAGATGATAGTTACCAAACTGTTAAGTATCATACGGCAACACATCTTCTCAATAGCGCCTTGAAACAAGTTATCGGCAAGGAATCGCATCAAATGGGAAGCAACATAACACCTGAAAGATTGCGCTTTGACTTTCCTTGCGATCATAGGCTTGAAGAAACAGAACTTTCAAAGGTTGAAGAAATTGTAAATGGCTGGATAAAAGATAAAATTGATGTTAGCAGAGAAGAAATGAAGAAGGAAGATGCTGTTAAAGCGGGTGCTGAACATCAATTTATTGAGAGGTATCCTGATGTTGTTTCTGTTTATACCATTGGCAAAGCATCAAAGGAAATATGCACGGGGCCTCATGTTAAAAACACGGGTGAACTTGGGCATTTTAAGATTGTTAAAGAAGAAAGTTGCGGTTCAGGCTTAAGACGAATTAAGGCAATATTGGAATAAAACAGAGTAATTTACGGAATAAATGGATAAAATTGCAGAAAAACAACTATAAAACCTAAACAATGGCATATTTTTGCAATAAAAACTGCAAAACCACAAAAATGCCTTGTGGATTAGGAGGGAAAAAGAAATGAAAAGATTTTTGCTAACTGTTGGAATTTTGTTTGGATGTGCGCTGCTATTCTTTTTTGGAACAGCGCTTGTTCTTGCGATGGCACCTGGTTCTAGTATTTTTGGTGTGCAGTATGTTTCAGCGTTTGTTGGATCCAATGTTGTTGAAGAAGAGTGGGCGTCTTATATAAATGGCGATATCTATGTTAATGCGAAAGATGTTCCAGTTATTATTGATGTTAGGAATTATTCAAAAACGAAAGTTACATTCAGTCAAAAATATCAAGGATATACTATTGGCGCAAGCAGGGTTCCAAATTGTGATATTGAAAAAACAAATAAAGGTATTGAAATAACAACTCACGAAATTGAAAAGTTTTTGATTGGTGGGAGCAAGGAATATGCCCTAACGATAACTATACCGGCATCATGGGCAACCAGTGGAACGCACAGCATATATGTTCAATCTAACCATTCAAATGTAACATTCAGCAGTGAAAATGGCAACGAAAGCACATTAAGGTTCAAAAATATTGAATTAAACGCTGGTGCTAATGTTGCTTTTAATTGCCCAGTAAAATGTAAAAACCTTGATTTTTATACGGCTAATTCACAAACCCTTAATGAAAAAGTATCGGCTGACGATTATAATATCAGGACATCGGCTGGCGATATAACCTTTGTTGGGAATTGTGTTGGTGATATCAAAGTAACTTCGCAAAGGGGAAGTGTTAAGTTTGTTAGTTGCCAAAATGCAACAATTAAAACAACTTCTGGAAAGGTTTATGGAGATTCTCCAGTTGTTTATGGTAAAGCTGATATTTCAACAGACAGGGGTGGAGTTGTTCTTGGTGAAGTTCTTGGTGAAAATAGCACAATAACAACTCATGGTGGATCAATTGTTATTGGAAACTTTGTTGGAGGAAAACTTGTTTCACCGCGTGGCAAAATAAAGATAACTGAGGTTGTTAATACTGAAATTGTTGGTGGCGTTAACGATGTTATCGTTGAAAGAGTTGCTGGTAGTGCAACAATATCAACAACAAGAGGCAACATCTATATTGGCTCGGAAGGTGGTGCCGAGGTTGTTGGAAACGTTAGTGCAACCTCTTCTAGTGGAAATATTGTTGCAACAAAAACCGCTGGCACGCTTACGTTTAATACGGATAGTGGTGATGTGAAACTATCCAATGGTAGCAGCGCAAACATCACGATTGAAAGCGCAAGACGGGTTGAGGCAACAGGCCTTGTTGGAAAAGTGGTAATCAACGCTTCTGGTGCGTGCGATTTAGGTTTTAGCAGAATAACTGATGCGGTTAAAGTTGCAGGGCTTCAAAATTGCTCTAAGATTAAGATAACGGTTGATGATGCTTTGGCAAACAGCAATCTAAATATCAAGATAAACGGAAAATCAAAATTTGTTGGTAAGGTCTATGCTGGCGAAGAACTTAAACAAAGTGGGCAAAATGTTGCCATAAAAGAGGCGGGAACAACTGCTCCAACGCTTGAAGTTGAGGCTGGCAATTGCAACGTTAGCGTTTATTACAACGCATAAAATAATAAAACTGAGCAAATCTTTTGGATTTGCTTTTGTTTTTTTGCTATAATATTAGTTGGAGGATATTTATATGAAAAAACTAGTTGCTTATTTTAGTGCTTCAGGGGTTACGGCTGGGGTAGCAGAAAAAATTGCAAAAGCTGTCGGGGCTGACTTGTTTGAAATTGTGCCCGCACAAAAATACACTGATGCAGATTTGGATTGGCGTAATCCGCAAAGCCGTTCCACCCTTGAAATGAAAGATGCAAATTCAAGACCAGAAATAGTTGAAAAGGTTGAGAATATTTCTGATTATGGCCTTGTTATTATTGGTTTTCCTGTTTGGTGGTATACTGCGCCAACAATTATTAACAACTTTATCGAGCAAAACGATTT
>JAFSVR010000042.1 GCA_017444895.1 Clostridia bacterium | reverse complement strand
TGAAGCAATCAAACTATAACTTAAAACATAAATGGTTTTTGTGGAAGAATCCCAGAATAGCCTAATGTTCGCATTTTCAGTGGCATCAACAGTGCTTGAAGAGCTTGTTTCCCAGTTAAATTTGGTTCCGTATGTTGAATCATCCCAAAAATCAAACACAATATGCTCAACGGTTGAATCAGTTGTTGTATATCTGTTTGCAGAAGAATTGTTTATTTTCTTAACAGCAAGGTTAAAATCGGTGCCATCAACCAAAAAACAGTATGGAGAGATGAATGAAATTGTGTACTCAGATACAGCTCCAACTCCGCGCGCAGCAAAAATACACATGACTGTTGTGAATGCCAAAATAGCCATGAGCATTGCCATATTCAGAATGAGCTTTATCTTTTTGTACATTGTGCCGGCTTATTCTCCTTTTGTTTTTTGAAAAGCTTTTTGCATGTTTCTCATGCGGATGATGTTTTCCTTTGTTTGCTGTTGAATTAAATTTCTTTGTTCGGTATAGTATTTTGAAATAGAACGCATAGACTTACCTTCGTTATATAACCTTTCACATTCTCGGTTAATCTCAAGAAGTCTTTTAGTTGGTTCAAGAATATATCGTTTTCTTATGGCATATTTCTTAATTGCGCTTGGTGCAGAGCCGTTATGCCATAAAAGTGAGATATAATATAGTTTCTCATCTTCATCGGCTTGACACAACACTTTGTATTTGGTTTTTTGATCCATTCTATAGCCAATTCCATTTTTAATACAAATGTCATCAGTTAGTTTTCTCTTTTCTTCAACAACATCAAGTACAAGTAAGGATAATTGCAAATCTTTAATAACAGAATGCAGAAGATTAGCGATTAATAATGACACGGGCACCAACAGAATTAATATAAACCCCATGGTTGTGTTCATCATGTTTGAAATAGTTGAAATAAATTGTCCAAGTGAGGATTCGGTGTATATGCCAACAACCATTTCTTCACTTATATACCACGTGTCTTTGCTTGCATTTTTTGAGCCCTGTGTTTTGAACCAACGCTTGCCATTTTCGTCTTGAAAAATGTTTGTTATATGGTGAAAAGTGAGCAAACCTTTATTCTCTGCAGCATCAACGATTTTTTGAGAGTGAAACCCAAGAAATTGACCAATTGATGTTTTATACTTTGTTTGTGTGTTTGGTGAAACTTGTATTTCCTCTTTTGCAACATTGTGATATTGAACATAGTTCTTGCTATAAGCATAAAAGGCAATTTTATCACCCACTTTTAACGTTTTTGTGTCAACTGAATGAATAACAATATTTTCGCCAATAGCAAACCCGCTTGGATATTGCGTGCCATCAATTGTGATAGTTTCGGCGGTCATGCTTCCAGTTGCAACTTTCATCATTGAGTATCCAAAAAACATTGCTGGAGTTTTGTGTATCGAACTGGCTATTGTTCCTATACAGAGAACAACGCAAATGGTTGTTATAAGCAGAGTTATTATTGTTACTATAACTGATATAACCTTGAACGCAGGCGTATTTTCTTTATCAAGCCAATCCTCATTAACTTCACTTCGCTTTCGGGCATATTTTTTCGCCAATTTTTTGGTGTTACGTTTTATTGCCCGTTCAACACTTTTATCATTAACAACTCTAACATTAACGGGAGAATTACTTATCATGATGATGCCTCCGTTTCGTTAATGTATAGAGTTAGTTGACCTTTAATGTATGAGCTATAATCCATGTCGGCAATCCTGAAAATAAGCCAAACAACTCGGGTTTTGTTCGGTTCAATGGAAACATTTTCAACCATTTCAGTGTATGGAGTCTCGGGTCCATCATCTATTTGATAAGATATCTGGCCATTAGTTATTTGTGTGCATTCAACCTTGAATGACATATCAAGTTTTTCTGTGTTTTTGTTTTCAATTGTGCATTTATAAATAAAATACTGTTTGTAACTGAGCATGACTTCTAAATCTGTCAAATAATGTTCAGAAGATTCTGTATCGTTAAAAGAGAAAACTGATCCCCCATTAACATGCGTTTCACCCCTAGAATCAACAACGATTGGATCAATGGTGATGGCAACTAAAAAGGATGCTTCGCCTTCATATTTCAAATATATTCCAACTGCAACTGCGGAAAAAGATATAACAAAAAAACCAGCTATGAAAAAAATCCAAAAGAATCTGCGTTTCTTTTTCTTCTTCTTTTCTTCTTCCTCGGCTGCAGGCTCGGAATACGGCATAAATGGAGTTAATGTTAAACCATTGTTTGTGATTTCAGAACTCACCCTGTGTTTCTCCAAACTAAGCAAGATTTGCACGAATTTATATGATGAATAGAATATATATATATATTACTATAATATAAATATTATGGCAACAAAATTATATACATAAGTGCAATTAATTAAAATTTTTTAATAAAAAAACACCCCCATTTTATAGTCATCTGATGAGGGGGAGTTTCTTTGTTTTTAACTAATTAAGCACCAGTCTTTGTTAAAACGAATGCAAAGTTTCCTGTTGCATTAACGTTTGAATCAAGGTCGGTAACTTGAACTCTGATTGTTATTACAGCTGTTGCGCCATGAGCAAGCCCAGTAACCAAGTTGTTATATGTTGGATTAGAAACTGGGGTTCCTCCGTTGGTTGCACTGTAGTGGTATGTTAGGTTGTCGTTTGCGGCATCTGGATCAGATGCAAGAGCAATGTCCATTGAGTCTGTAGTGTGGTTATTTACAATTGTATAAACAAAATCAATATACTTTTCTGTTTCAGAACCCGAAGCGGTGAGTGGAACTGTTACTGAGTTAAAGCTTTTTACGTTTGCAGTGCCGTCTGTTGCTTCTGTTCCGTCAAATGATATACTTGCTGGAGACAGAGCCGTTGGGCTTGCGTCTGTGTTAACTTTGTAAGTTCCAGAAATTGTTGCTTTAACTTGGATCGCCGTGTAGGTGATAGTAAAGCCAGAGTTTGTTGTGGTTGTTCTAGCAGCAAAAACTGCAACAACTGCAACGATTGCAGCAACAAAAACCACAGCAAG
This sequence comes from Clostridia bacterium, assembly GCA_017444895.1. Classification (GTDB taxonomy): domain Bacteria; phylum Bacillota; class Clostridia; order Christensenellales; family UBA1242; genus UMGS2070. The sequence continues at coordinate 8,127 of JAFSVR010000042.1, read as the reverse complement.
TGAAGATAATGCAATAATGACTTTTTTCTTTGTTTTCATTTTAATTCCTCCAAATTTTATATGCTCTTCCCACAAAGACTTGCAGATGACAACAAATCTTCCTCCCTCCGAACCTTTTAAGGTGGTTTCAACCTTATCATTCATCGCAAATGATTTCTATGATCAATATATCACAATTTGTCTGATAATGTAAAACAAAAAAATAACATTTGACGAAAAAATAAATATTTTACATTAGAACGTGCTGTGCGCTTCTTCAATAAAATACAGACTGGCAGTTGCCAGTCTGTGTCTATCTAACGTTTAATTCTAAAAAAGTATAAAATATTGTTAGATTAACGACAAAATGAAAAAGATAATGCCAACAATCATTGAAAAGGCAACACCGTTAACAATAACAGGACCGGCGATATAAAACATTTTTGCGCCAAGCCCAAAAACGAGTCCCTCATCCTTGAATTCAATTGCGCAGGAAGCGATTGAGTTTGCGAAACCTGATATTGGAACAACCGTTCCAGCGCCGCCAAATCTAGCAACCCTGTCAAACACACCAAGCCCGGTTAATGTTATAGTTAGGGTTATGATTATAATACTTGCCCATCCCCCAATCGTTAAGATGTCCATTAAAGGATAATAGGACTTTAAGATGTCGCTAAACATTTGGCCTAAACAACATATTGCGCCCCCAACTAAAAAAGCATGTAAAAGCGCCTTAAAATAGCTTGCTTTGGGTGACTTTCGCTCAATATAAGCCAGATATCGTTTGTTTCTCAGTTCAATATTCATATATAGAATACTGGCCGATTATCCCGTTTTTATTCAAACCTAAATAATTTTTCAAGGTTGATGCAATACTAATCAAAGGAGAATTAAAATGAAAAAGTATTGTTTTCTAATGCTGCCATTAATCATGATTTTTGCCTGTGGGTGTACAAATTCATCAAAAACGCTTGCACGAAGCCTTGATAACACTATAAGCAATCTTGTTTATTCCGTAAGCAATCTTGATCTTCTATCCGCCAGTCAAATTAGCAAGGTTAATTCCGTGTCAAATAGCATAACCAAAAATATTAATCAGTATGCTAGTTGTTCGTCTTTAGTTGATGATAATGATGTTTATTTTATATATAATAACGATGCTGATGATTCTGATATACAAGATGAAGAAAAAACTGTTGAGTTTGATAAAAACGCAAAATTGCAACAAAATAGCAAAAATAACGATAAATTATTGAAAATAGATGAAGAAAATGCGGAAAATGTTGAGGATCAGAGTGACACCACTGATGACAATACCACTCCGTTTGGCAACAAAAATTTTAACAATTTGGCTGGGGATCTTGCATCTAATTATGCAGGAAACAATGTTGGCATAACTGAAATTGCACCAAGTGAAGTGAATACAAATTATGGCGACATATATTCATCGCTTGAAACGAGTTCAAAAAAAATGGAGTCGCTTATAAATGATTTGGTTAATATTCGAACAATTATAATGCTATATATAAGCGACTTATATAATGGGAGTATTTCAATCACTCAAAATGATGCTCAAGCAATCAATTCATATCTCAATATTATTAAGGAGGCAACTGCTTATCTTAGATCAAACAATGGAAGCGTCAACAACCACATTAATGAGGCCTCTCAGTATCTTTCGTCAGAACAAAACTCTAGTTTGGCAAATTCACACATAATTCGTGCAACGGAAATGTTGAACACCAGGTGTGCTAAACTTGAATCGGCTATTGTTGCAACATATAATATTGCCAGCATATTGCAGAATACTGGAACGTCAACTTCGAGCACAACACAAACAAGCATATTGTCTGGACAAAGTGATGAGGATTTTGCCACAAATAAAGCCTCAGCTCTTTCTCTGCCGGGGCAACCAAATGGGTGTGCAATCCAATATCCATATAACCAGGGCTACCCTGCTTACGGCGGAATTAATAACCAATATTATGGCAACTATGGAATGAACAATGGTTATGCGGGCTATGGAACAAATGTTGGGTTTGGCAATGGATATTATCAGCCAGAGTTTAATGGATATCCATACGGCGGAACAGGAATGTATGGCGGATATTACCCAAATGAAATGGCTGGTTATGGGTATTATTATCCTCAGATGAATTATGGAGCTTATGGAAACAATTTTGGCTACGGAACGGCTGGCCTAAATGGCAATTATTATAGTAATTATGCAAACGGAAATGCGGTTGTTCCCAACTCTACGCAGGCCAACCCTGTTGTTCCAAATGTTTTAACCGGGCTTGTTTCAAATGATAACCAGGAATCACTTGAAGATAAATTAGACAATAGTTTATTAACAGACACTAACCAAGCCATTGAGTGTTTTAATTCTGCATCTTGTGAACCAAATATTTTAGATTACCATTCTAGCGAACGAACAGCAAATCAAAGATTTATTGAAAGAAAAAAGCACCAATCCACCATGCTTAATGATGATTTGAGTGCTATTGATACGCCTGATGACGGCAATATTAAAACCTATACTGTTCCAAGGGTTGTTGCACCACCTCCAGCGCAAAAAGAAATCATGAAAAATATTCCTTTTATGGACTAATTTATTTCATTTTTTTGCGTAAAACCTCTATTATTTTGCTTTCAAGCCGAGAAACCTGAACTTGGCTCACTCCAAGCATTTCGGCAACCTCAGCTTGCGTTTTTCCTCTATAATATCTTAATATTAAAATTTGTTTATCTCTTGGTGCTAGTTTTTCTATTTCTGTTTTTAACACAAACAAATCAAGCATTTGTTCATTATTATCATACAAAATAATTTTATCAATCAAATTTGGGCTATTTTCTGATTTATCATCGGTTTTCTCATATATAGATACTGTTTCTTTTGCTGAATCAAGAGCAAAAACTATTGTTTCGCTATCAACGTCAAAATGCCTTGCAATGTCGTCTAAAGACGGCGCTTTTTTGCCTTCTTTCTTATATTCATCAATATATGCTCGAACGTTAATGGCAAGCGCTTTTGTTGCCCTGCTCACTTTAATTAAACCATCATCTCTTAAAAAACGTTTAATTTCGCCTGCAATCATTGGTACGGCATAAGTTGAAAATTTAACACCAAACTTTTCATCAAAATTTGCAATTGCTTTAAGGAAGCCAACTGAGCCCAGCTGATATAAGTCATCATATTCAACGCCCTTATGCTGATACCTTTTCAAAACGGCCTTAATTAGTGGGAAATTGCCAGCAACAAGTTTGTTCTTGGCATCCTCGTCATTGTTTTTTGCCCGCCTTAATAGCTCAAGGGTTTCCTCTTGAGAGAGTGGTGTGAATTGAACATTATCTCCAAGCATAGATTCACCTATGCCTTGATAATCTTTTTCATAATAACAATCAGTCCACCATCAGGGTTGTTTTTGACTTCAAGGCTATCCATAAAACTTTCCATTAAGGTGAAGCCCATTCCAGAGCGTTCTTCTTTTGCTTTGGTTGTGAAAAATGGTTGGCGAGCTTCTTCAATATTCTTTATTCCAACTCCATTATCGGCTATTGTGATTTGCACCATGTTTCCCATTATGCCAACATGTATCATGATTTTGCCTTTTTTATCAGCATAACCGTGGACAATTGAATTTGTTACGGCCTCACTCACGGCCGTTTTGATATCATTAATTTAGCTTATTGAAGGGTTGAGTTTAACGCAAAAAGCTGCAACCATACTCCTTGCAAAGCCTTCATTTTCAAGCATTGCATCAAAATAAACCGTAAAACTGTTTTCAAAATCTTGTTTCATATTCCCTCCTAATTTGATTTTTGCATAAGAGTGTATATTCCACTCATAGCCAAAATTTTATCAACGTGCCCAACAGCGTTTTTTATTTCTATACGAATTCCACTTTTATTAAATTTGTTATATCTTGCAAGAAGCATTCCAATGCCAGTGCTGTCCATGAAAGTGACGCCAGAAAAATCTAGAACCAATGTTGCACTGCCAATTGCTTCCATGTCGCTTAAAATTGTGTCAAGAGAAAGGCGAACATGTTCTGCCGTAAATTCATCCAATTCGCCCCTTAAAAAGGCAATAACCCTATCGCCCATAGATTTATAGGATATTTCCATTTTGCCCCCTTATCATTGGCATTATATAATTTTCCGAAGAAAAAACACGGCTAGAAAACTGCCATGTTTTGTTGTTTTTTTGGTAATTTTTACTAAAAATAGACTAACTGTTATAGAAAAGTGTAATTATATTTCATCGATATTTATAAGTTCATATTGAGTGCTACCCAACCCAAGTTGTTCAGCATATTCAGTTATATGCCTGCCTTCCTGCCTATCAATCCTTGCCTGGAGTTTTGGTGCACCTTGGTCGTTGCTTGCCCAAATCAAATCAAAGAATGCTTGATCATTTGCAACGGGATCAAGAGATGCAACAATTCCAAGGTCTTCCATGACTGGCTCAGTTTGATGAGCATCACAATCGCAATCAACGCTTAAATAATTCATAATTGTTATATAGGCGATTTTTTTATGTTGAGCATTAAAATAATCGGCAACAGCTTTTGCGGCTTCTGCCATAGATTCAATAAAATCCTTCTGCTGATATACAACCGACCAACACTTGTTTGGATCCGCTGTTTGACCACAACTATGGATATACGCTTTGCCATTTCTTGAAGCCACACCAATTGATTGGTTTTTTAGGTTTGCACCAGCACCGCCCATTGCATGCCCTTTGCCATGGGCTAAATTTAACATGCAATCATATTTTTTAAGATTCTCTCCGACAATATCAAACTTCAAATGGCTGCCAGCGTTAACAGGTATTTTCATCTCCCCATTTGCATCCATGATATCAACATCTGCAAACGAAGTGAACCCATGCTCTTTTGCAACTTCTAGATGCTCTTTTGCATTGGTTCTTGCGCCGGGATATGCAGTGTTGCATTCAATTATTGTTCCATTTAACTTTTGAACAAGAGGCCCAATTAAATCTGCTTTCAGGTATCCTTTTGAACCTTTTTCTCCAGTTGAAACCTTAACACCAACTTTGCCAGATAAATTTATATCTAATTTTTCATAAATCCTAATCAAGCTTTCAGGTGTTATATTCTTTGTATAATACACTTTTGATTTAACCATTTTTACCTCAAATTTATTATTCTTCAACCCCACCAAATCTCAATGCTCTTAGTTTTTTTGAGCGATTAACATCTGCGGATATATCAATGAAATCAAGCTTTTTTATTGCTTTCTTGAAAAACCTGTGCAAATTATACCTATCAACCGCAACTGCGAGTTCAATGTTGCTATCCTTAACGATTTCAAATTCGGTTTTACCTGGCATATCGGTTGTGTTAACTTTAATGCTAACTTTTTTTGTTCTAAATAGTTTTGGGGCCCTCATCATTAAGCAAGCGCATGTGTCATTAATTGCAATACGTTTATCCTTATATCCGTGTTCCCAATAGCCGTCATACATTTCGTAAAGCCATTCACCAACCGAATTAATATCACGGATTTTAAGGGCGTCTTTCTCGGTTAAATGAACCATTTCTCTGCCCATTCGTGAAAACACAAGGGAAACAGGAATGCCACTGTTGCAAACGATTTCAAGCGCCTCAGGATCAGTGCGAGCATTGAAGGAAATATAATTTGTCCAATTACCCTGTTTTGCCCAACCATAAGGCGAACAGCCCTCAGTATAAATGTGCTTTACCATATCTTTAACCTCTGGGTGCTTTAGAATAAGCATTGCAACATTTGTGTGTGGGCCAACTGCAATGATGGATATATTTCCCTTATATTTTTTAATTGCTTGATACATTGCCTCAACCGCATCCATACCAATCGGTTGTGTTTCTACAACTTCTGGAGGTATATATCCACCCAGACCATCGAATTTGTGTACTTCAGCAGCATCCTCGCTGATACGTTTAAGAGCCTTGCTTGCTCCAATTGCAACGGGTATATCTGTTCGCCTAAACAACTCAAGAATATGCAGGGCGTTGCGCGTTACCGTTGAGATATCCCTATTACCACTAACTGTTGAAACTAAAACAATGTCCATTATGTCATCATATAAAGAAAGGGCAAGGGCAGCTGCATCATCAACACCAGGATCAATATCAAATATAATTTTTTCTTTTTCAAATTGCTTCATATTTGTTCCCCAATATTATTTTGTTATTATATCACAAAAGAACCAGATTACAAAACATATTGTGTGTAGAAAAATAAAAAGCATAGATGAATGTTCTATGCTTTCTGGTGGGAGGAGATGGGCCGACGCGTTAAGAACATATGCCAGTGGCATATGTTTAGCCAAAGGCGGGGAGAAAACTTTCAAGTTTTCGGCCTGGCCCGACAGGGCGAACCATCGAAGATGGTTCGAATCTAGTCTTAAAAAAATAAAAAGCATAGATAAATATTCTATGCTTTCTGGTGGGAGGAGATGGATTCGAACCATCGAAGTCGAAGACAACGGATTTACAGTCCGCCCCATTTGGCCACTCTGGAATCCTCCCTTATTAAATTGAAAATCCAAATGGCTGATGTCATTTGGATAATGGAGCCGGTGGTCGGAATCGAACCAACAACCGTCTGATTACAAGTCAGATGCTCTACCATTGAGCCACACCGGCATATTTATTATTTTGCGTCCTTCTGCAAATTTCATGATATATTCAGTTGTTCATTAACGGTAGCCGCCGAGCGTCTTCCCGGTCGGCAACAAGTAGCCTCCCCGCTTTGGCTAAAAGTTCGCCACTGGCGAGCTTTCTTAACGCGTCGCGCCATTGAGCCACACCGGCATAGGTGGTGCCGCGGGGCGGAATCGAACCACTTCCTTTTAGGAGATTTACGCTGGGTCACTCCCCACCCATCGCGCCACATTTGGTGCCGCGGGGCGGAATCGAACCACCGACACAGGGATTTTCAGTCCCTTGCTCTACCGACTGAGCTACCGAGGCATTAAATAAAAATGGCGACTCGTAGCGGACTTGAACCGCTGACCTCCCGCGTGACAGGCGGGCGTTCTAACCAGCTGAACTAACGAGCCAAATTAATGGTGGGCCCTCACGGACTTGAACCGTGGACCGACCGGTTATGAGCCGGTTGCTCTAACCAACTGAGCTAAAGGCCCACACCAAAGCAACAATAATCAAAATTGGTCGGGGTGAAGAGACTCGAACTCCCGGCCCCACGGACCCAAACCGCGTGCGCTACCAAACTGCGCTACACCCCGATTACTCTTTGCTATCAACTAACGCTGACTTGTTTATATTACAACAAATAAGAGTAATTGTCAATCGTTTTTTACAAAAAAATTGAATTTTTAATTATTTAGTTAAGTTTTCTTTTTCTTCCTTTAGTTTTAAAATAATTTTTTGAACCTCTTGCCAATTTTCTGCCCGTGTGCAACCTTTTGGAAGTTCTTTTTCTTCTTTATTATGCGTGGCAGAAACTAATATAGTAGGAACACCTCTTTCACTTAATCTTTTGCAAACATTAATGCTGTCGTCTATAAATAAATCCACATTATTTTTAATTGCAATATCCACTTTAGAATGGTCTCTGCAAATGAGTTTATCATATTCTATGCCACTTTTTTTCATCCATTTATGAGTAAGTACGTATGGATTATGACTTATTAAATGAGTTTCCCCCCTTGCAGTAATAAAAATAAACTTATCACCACTTTCTCTTAAAGAATGGATTATTTTATCGCAATCTTTTTTTATTGGAGAATTTAAAGCAATTTCTGCTCCAAAACTATCGTAAAAATTCCAGCAATCGTGATCACTAAAACCAAATCTTGCGAGCACAAAAAATTCGTTTGGTTTCACAATTTTCCCATAAAAACCAATTTCTTTTAAATACCTTAAAACATATTCTGTTTCAAGTTCTTCATAATCTGTTATTGTGTGGTCTATATCGCAACCGATTATCATAAGTGTTCAACTCCATTTTTTTACAAAATTTATTTTAATTACAAATATTTAAAATAATCACAGCCTTTTGTGTAACCTAATTTTTCGTAAAACTTTTGTGCTTTGTAATTATCTGTATCGCAATCTAGCATAATAAAACTAACATTTATTTTATTACAGTAGTCTTCTATAAATTTCATAATATTTG
>JAFSVR010000041.1 GCA_017444895.1 Clostridia bacterium | reverse complement strand
TACAGAGGCAACGCTTGAAAAAAATGGTGTTGTTATTATAACGGCAGATCATGGAAATTGCGACACAATGAAATATCCAAATGGGGAGCCAAACAAATCTCACACCATGGCACTAGTTCCAGTTATTATTGCTGGAAAGGATGTGGGGCCACAAACCAATAAAATTCGGGGTACTCTGGCAGACATAGCACCAACAATTCTTAAGATTTTTGGTGAGAAATTGCCTAAAGAGATGACGGGAAAACCTTTAATATAGGCCTTGAAAAATAAAGAAAAAGGGTGTATAATTACAACTGATGAAAATGTTGAGTGAAATTAAAAATATTTTGTTTTTGCTTGAGCAAACAGAGAAGGAAAAGAAATTAACCGTTCTTTATGTTGGATTGTTTGCCTTGTTTGTTGTGCTTTTAGTTGTTGATATGTATGGCAAGAAAAAATGGGCGAACAGCAAGATAGTGAATCGAATTATCATTGCCTTTTTCTTCATACTCATAATTGCATTTATTGTTGCGTATTTTGTTTTAATTAAAAATTAAAAAACACTTGCAATAATGGGGTTTATTTGATATACTTGCTTTTGTCAGGAGATGAATTATGAAACTTATTAATATTTTGCATTTACTAGCTGATGAGAACGCTGAAGTTAGTGCGTTTAGAACAAATGTTGTTCCTGTTTTGAAAATTATTGTTGCTGGCATCATTGCACTTTGCGCAATTTTTATGATTGTTGCTGTTGTTTGCCAGAAGGGCAATTCTAATGGAATAAGCGGAGTAACAGGGAAAGCAGATACTTTCTATAACCGAAACAAAGGAGCATCTTTGCAGGGGATCTTAAAAAGATTGCTGGTTATTGATGCAATTATATTGCTTGTTCTTTGCGTGTTGTTCTTCGTTTTGAACCTTATTTACGCTGGCTAGGAATATTAAACTTGCGCCGAAAGGCGCTTTTTTTGTATAAAAAATTCTAAGATGCACAACATAGTGATAACAAAAGGAGGTTAAAATGGTTATCGCTAATATCATTGCATTATCATTAGCAATTGCAGGTTGTCTTAACTGGTTTTTAGTTGGCGTTTTTAGTTGGAACCTTATTACATGGATTTTTGGTGTTGGGCTTTTTACACGAATTATCTATGCAATTGTTGGGATTGCCGGCATCTGGCTTTTGATTCAACTTATTGCAAGACGAACAAGATTGTTTTCTGATGATTCTAGCAGAACAAGAAGAGTTTCTCAGTAAACTCAATAAACGGCCGACAATATCGTTTTTAGGCCGTTTTTTTATTGCAAAAAAGTCTGAAATTATGTAAACTTATCTATAGAGGATTTTTATGGACAGAGATAAGATTAATGATAAGTTTAAGTGGAAGGTTAGTGATATCTATGAATCTAGGCTTGAATTTGATGCTGATTGCGAAAGAATAAGGCTTATGCTTAGAAAACTTGCCAACTTCCGTGGCAAACTTAACAACACAAAAAGCATTGAAAAGTTTATGACTCTCAACACTGAGATGGAGAGGAAACTTGAAAAGGTTATGATATATGCTCAAATCAACAAGAGCATACAAAATAACTCTCCTGAAAATAGCGAGATGGGCGAGCTTGCAAGCAACATTATGATTAAGGCGGGGGAAGACCTGTCTTTTGCTGATAGTGAGATTGCATGTTTGCCAGATGAAATGCTGGTTGAACTTTCAAAAACAAAAGAACTTGCAGATTATAGAAGATATTTTGAGTTCATGATTAAAAATAAGGCTCATGTTCTGAGCCCTGAACTTGAAAAAATTGTTTCTGGGGCGGGGGCGTATGCTAACTTTGAAGATCTTTTTAACGTTCTTTCAAACGCCGAAATGCCAATGAAAGACATATTAACCCCAACGGGCAAGAAATTAAGACTAACAAATTCAAATTATTCTAAGTTTGTTGAGAGCCCAACACGCATAATCAGAAAACAGGCCTATGAGAACTATAATGGCGCATATGGAAAGTTTAATATGACATATGCAACTAACTATATAAATTGCCTTAAATACCAAAATTTCTTGGTTAAGTCATATAATTTCAAATCTAATTTTGAAAGAATAAGTTTTTATGATGAAGTTCCTGACGATGTTCTTCCGACAATGCTAGATTGCGTTCATAAGAATGTTAAAATTTTCTCTAGGTTTGAGAAATTAAAGAAGAAAGCGCTTGGTGTTGACACCATGAAAATTTATGACTTATTTGCGCCATCAATGACAAATGAAGTTATTAAATATCCATTTAATCGTGGAGCAAAGATCATTCTTGATTCGCTTTCTGTTCTTGGGGAAGAATATACTTCACTTTTAGTTGGTGCACTGAAAAATAGGTGGGTAGATTTATACCCTAGTAAAAACAAAGAAAGTTTATGCTATTGCACATCTTGTTATGATGTTCATCCATTTGTTTTGACAAACTATAATAACACGCTTGAATCTATAAGTACGCTTTCCCATGAACTCGGGCATGCAATGCAGGCATATATTGCAAGCAAAACTCAGCCTTTTGTATTGGCTGATTCTTCATCTTTGACCGGCGAGATTGCTAGCACTGTTAATGAAATTTTAACTAAAAAGTTTCTAATAGATTCAGCAAAAACAAAGACTGAAAAGATGCAGGCTATTGAAAGTTTGTTGGTTGATTTCTATGCCGCAATATATAAACAAGCACTCTACACCGAGTTTGAACTTTATGTTAGCAGTGAAATTGAAAAAAATGAACTTTTGACATTTGAGAAACTTAACAAGAAATATAAATCGCTCTTGAAAGAGTATTTTGGAGATATTGCTGATAACACCGCTTTTTGTGAGTTTGAGTGGAGCAGGCTTCCTCATTTATATTCGCCATTTTATGTTTATACTTATGTTGTTGGATTTGTTAGCGCATGTTATATTTGTGGAAAACTTTTATCTGGCGATAAAAACTATAAAAATAAATATTTTGAATTCCTTAAATCTGGAAGCAGTAAAAATCCAATAGAACAACTTGCAATTGCGGAAATAGACATAACCAATCCAAGTTTTTATAATCAAGCATTTAAGCTTTTTGAACTATATCTTGATGAGTTTGAAGAACTTATTGTGGAGGGAAAATAATGTTCATTCTGGTTTCTGGAGCAAGTGGAAGTGGCAAATCTTCAATTATTGATGCTGTTTTGAAGAAGTATGATGGTCAAATTGCAATTTTGCCATCATCAACAACAAGGCCAATAAGACCTGGCGAAGTTGAAGGAAGAAATTATTATTATCTTTCTCACGAAGAATTTCAAAACAAGATTGATGAAGGTGATTTTATTGAATACCAAAAAGTGTTTGAGAACGGGAATTACTATGGTGTCAGTCGTTCACGCTTTGAAGAGTTTTCAAAAAAGTATCCCATGCTTATTAAGGATGTTGATATATATGGAGTTCAGGCAATAAAAAACGATGGTGGTATAGATTGCGTTACCATATACATCGATGTTCCAGACAATGAAGTTGTTAGGCAGCGCCTTATTGCAAGGGGCGATAGCCTAGAAGATATTGAAATTAGAATTGCAAGAAAGAATTTTGAAGATAGCTTCAAACCAAAATATGACTACGTTGTTGAAAACCATAATTTGGCAAAGGCAATTAAAGAAATCTGCAAAATTGTTGATAAAGAATTGAAAAAGAGGCAAAAATCTTAATATTTATAGTGCTTGACTTGCTCGGAAGAATAAAACAAAGAGGGTGTTTTGGGATTATTTAGCAGAAAAAAGAAGGATGGGCTTCACAAAAAGGTTAAGGTTGGTTTCGCTCTTGGTGGCGGAGGGGTTCGTGGCATTGGACATATTGGCGCAATAAGAGCCCTTGAAGAACTTGGGGTTACCCCTAAATTTATTTGTGGAACAAGTGTTGGTTCAATTGTTGGAGCCTTAATTTCCTTTGGACTTTCAACTGAGGAAATTGAAGACCTCACGCTTTCATTAAAGCGGTCGGACATTAAAAAGAAGAACTGGTTTTTCCGGCCATCATCATCAGAAAACCTTGAGGAAACTTTGATTAAGATTTTCAAAAAGGATTTGGTGTTCAGTGAACTTAAAATTCCTTTTCAGGCAATTGCTGTTGACTTAAAAACGGGAAAAGAGGTGCGCCTAGATAGTGGATCGGTGGCAAAGGCTTGCGCTTCAAGCAGTGCCGTTCCAATGGTGTTTAAGCCAGTTGTGTATGATGGGATGCACCTAGTTGATGGCGGGCTTGCAAACAATGTTCCGGCAGATGCTGTCAGAGAGATGGGGGCAAATGTTGTTATAGCAATTGATGTTAACCCAAACAGGGGGAAGGGAACGGAATCTCTGAAACTTATAAGTGTTCTTTCAAAAACAGTAGGGCTTATGATGCAAAACACAATTAACACAAAACTAAAGTGCGCAGATATTGTTATTGTTCCGCCCTTGGGGGAATATAGTTCAAGCAAACTTGGCGGAACAGATGAAATTAAAGAAATGATCCAGATTGGCTATGACGCTGTTATGGAACATAAAGACGAGATATTAAAACTTGTTAGAAAGAAACCAAAGAAGAAGGATAAAATAGTATGGCATCTAAACGTACAAAAAAGAAAGCAATAAACTTTGCAAAACGACTTATGTGGGTTATGGTTCTTGCAATCATTTGTGGTGTTGCCCTTGTTTTTACTAACCCAATTGAAAAAGCGCTGAAAATTGGCGACTATACACGTGTTAATAGTGTTGACACTGCGGTTGTTGAATCATGCGGTCTTAAAATTCATTATATAGATGTTGGGCAAGGGGATTCAACATTAATTGAACTTCCAGACGGAACAAATATGCTCATTGATGCTGGGACAAGTGATGAAACATTGATTTCAAACCTTATCAACTATTTGAAGAATACGGCCAAAATATCGTCTATTAACTATTTGGTTTTAACGCATAGTGATGATGACCATAGTGGCGGGATGAAGGCAGTTCTGGATGAATTTCCAGTTCAAAATATTTATAGGCCATTTCAGGTTGCTTGTGGAACCCAAATTGTTGATGGTAAGAATTACCCGGCCTACGCAATTGCGGCTGAGGACCTTGTGAATTATCTTGGTACAGATAATGAAGGTGATAAAACAAACGAGAATTATTGGTGGGCAGCAAGAGCATATAATATTGCTTATTGTAATTTTGTTAAGGGTATTTATTCTGAAAAATGGACAGACAATAGCGATGCAACAGTTACGGTTAGCCATGCCGGTCTTAAAATTGAAAGCATAAATAGCAGTGTTGCCTTTTCAATTGAGTGGTTTGAGCCACAAATTGTAACAAAGGATGCTCTTATTACGTTAGAGAATCCACATGGATATGAACAACTTGATGCCGAGAAAACTGTTGGATATGCAGTTAAAAAGTATAATGGCAAGAATAACTCTAGCCCAATTATTCTTCTAGAATATATGGATCGATCATTTGTTTTTACGGGTGACGCAGAAAAAGAAGTTGAAAATGATTTTATTAGCGACTATGAAAGCAATAGCACTGTTATTAACAGATTCAAAAATGTTGACGTATATAAGGCTGGGCATCATGGAAGCAGTACTTCATCAACGGCAGATTTTCTTGCCATTTTGAACCCAACATACACTGTTTGCAGTTGTGGGGAAAACAATTCATATCATCACCCAAGTGCCAAATTCTTGGAGCGCTGGGAGGCGCAAATGCAAAAGCAGGGAACTGCAAGAGTTCAATCCGAGCCGTTCATAACTTTTAAGAATAAAACAATTCTGTTTGGTGTTGCGGGAGCAAATAATTCTTCTGGGCTTGCTGCTGGCGAAATAAAATATTGTGTTGGCATAGAAACTGGTGTGTTTGTTATGCGTTGGATATATATTGTTGGAGGCGTATTTGTTTTTGGGGCTGTTTTAATCCTAACTGTAAGAATTAACAAACATAATATCGTAAGTACAGCAAGAAGTGTTTCTTCAAGCACAAAAAAAGCCAAAAGGGCGTATAATAACTATAAAAAGTGGTAAGAATAGTTATAGGAAGTTTATAAGGCAAATACATGAGTTTTTAGAAAAAACCCTGTCATATAAACTTCCTTTTTTGCTTTTGTTTTTTAATTTTTGTTGGCAAAAAAATATCTCAAATTTTTTTGTAAAAGGTATTTACAAAGACACTTTTCTATGCTAATATGTTTGCAACCAACTAGGAGGGCGTAACAATGAAAAACTGGAAAAGTGTTGATGAAGTTATTGCTCGGGAAAGCGAAAACTCTTCTAAACTAAGTTGGCATGCTGAACTTGAAAGGAAATTGGCCGAATTCATAAGAAAACGTGATGCTGCTTGCGCTAAGCAAGAGGAGAAGTTTGAAAGGCAGAGGGCAAAATTGGCTAACACCGTTTTGAACAATAAGCTTAAACTTAGTGAGGAGGCTTCTGAGAGAACGGCATAACAAAAAAGCAACCATTGGTTGCTTTTTTATTTTCCTTCAATTAACCCTTAAGTTTTTCAAGGCGTTTCTTTGCGAAGCTTTCAGCGTCTGCAAAGAGTGTTTTTGCCCTTTCTGGATTGTTGCTTGAAAGGGTGAAGTATCTGCTTTGTGACATTATGAAATCAGCATATGGCTTGCTTGGCATTGGAAGGTCAATTGTCATTGATGGAGTTTTGTTTGGATCAAATCGATAGATATTAAAATATCCTGAAAGAACAGCCTGTTTTTCTTGCTCGATTGAAGTTTCCATATTTGTTCCATGGTTGATGCATGGGCAATATGCAATTATGATTGCTGGGCCGTTATGGTTTTTGGCTTCAACAAAAGCATTAATCGTTGCCTGCATATTTGCGCCTAAAGCAACTTGGGCTACATAGCAATTAGGATATGTTCTTGCAATTGCACCCAAATCTTTTTTATGTGTGCTTTTTCCGTTTGAGGCAAATTTAGCAACGCTTCCCATTGGGGTTGCTTTGCTTGCTTGCCCACCGGTGTTTGAATATACCTCTGTGTCAAGAACAAGAACTTTAACGTTTTCTCCAGAAAGCAGGGTGTGGTCTAGTCCACCAAACCCAATGTCGTATGCCCAGCCATCTCCACCAACAATCCATGTTGTTGAATCAAAGAAACTGGTTTCAAATTTAACAAGAGGTAGTAGGGCAGGGTTGGTTTTAACTTCTGATGCCAATTTTTCCTTAATTTTGAGGCATAGAGAGTTATCTTTTACGGGGTCCATTGTCCACTTGGTTAAGAGTTTAATAAACTCGTTTGAAGCCAGTTTTTGCTTGATAACTTCATTAACCATGGTTTCAAGTTGTTCTCGTTTTGCTTTTCTTGCCTTGTGGATGCCCAGCCCAAATTCGGCATTATCTTCAAACAAACTGTTGGCCCAGGCTGGCCCCATTCCGTTTTCGTCTTTTGCATATGGGCATGAAGGGAAGGATCCACCGTATATAGATGAACAGCCCGTTGCGTTGGCTATTATCATATTTTCACCAAACAGTGAGGTGAGAAGTTTTAAGTATGGCGTTTCACCACAACCAGCGCAAGCGCCGGAAAATTCAAATAATGGTTTCTTAAATTGGCTGCCTTTTATTGTTGAGATAGGGAAGGCGGTTGGTGGATTGATTACATTTTTAATTGAGTTATATGCATCAAGTTCTGTTTTATAAACTTCGCTTGCTGGTTTCATGACAAGTGCTTTTTCTTTTGCTGGGCAAATATTTGCGCAGACAGAACAGCCAGTGCAATCAGCTGGGCTTGGGGTGATGGTGAAGTTATATCCAGGAACACCGAGTGCAGGGATTTTTTGACATTTGCTCCCATCTTTACTGTTTTGTTTTGTAAGGTATGGGCGAATTACGGCATGTGGGCAAACTAGGGCACACATATTGCATTGAATGCAGTTTTCACACTTCCAAACAGGAAGAAGATTTGCAACATTTCTTTTTTCAAACTTGCTTGTTTCGGTTGGGATAATTCCATTGGTGTTCATAGCAGAAACAGGAATTTCATTTCCTTTAAGTTGACGAATTTTTTCCATGATATCATCATGGAATTGTTTTTCAGATTCGTTCTTATATGATTGAGCAAGTAGTGGTTGGGCGGTTGAGTTTGTGCTTAAAGATAAAAGTTTTGTGTCAACTTCAAAAAGATTAGAAAGGGTTTGATCTATTGCTTGCATATTCATTTCAAGAACTTTTTCACCCTTGCTTTTATATGATTTTATCGCCATTTCTTTTATGAGTTTAATGGCAACTTCCTCTTTGAGAAGCCCGCTTAATTTGAAGAAACATGTTTGCATGATGAGGTTTATGCGCCTATTCAACCCAGCATTTGCTGCAATTTTTTCCGCATCAATTGAAAAAACACGCAAATTTTTGGATTTTATGGTATTTTTAATATTCTCTGGCAAGTTTTTGTTAAATTCGTCAATGGTTGTGTATGGGCAATTAAGAAGCAGTGTTCCATTTTGTTTTATGCCATCAAGAACGTCAAATCTTTTCAGGAAAGATTCGTTATGACAAGCAACAAAATCTGGATGCTCAATAAGGTAAGGGGCCTTAATTGTTGATGCGCCAAGCCTTAGGTGAGAGGTTGTTACGCTGCCACTTTTTTTGCTATCATAAACAAAATATGCTTGGGCATTAAGCTTTGTTTGTTCACCAATAATCTTAACAGTGCTTTTGTTGGCGCTAACAGTGCCATCGCTTCCAAGACCATAGAATTTACAGCTTATGACATCCTTAGGAATAAGGTCGAGTGCAGTTGTTGTTTTGAGGCTGTTGCCTGTTAAGTCATCTTCAATTCCAACGCTGAAATGGTTTTTAGGATGGACCTTTTGCATATTTGCAAATACGCTATAAACATGGGTTGGGGTAAATTCTTTGCTTGAAAGTCCATATCTTCCGCCAAGAACTCTTATGCTAATTCCGGCTTCCATAAGAGCGGTGCAGACGTCTGCAAAAAGTGGTTCGCCGGCGCTTCCATCTTCTTTTGTTCGGTCTAGAACGGTTATTGTTTTGCAATTGCTTGGTAGGGCATCAAGGAAACTTTTTGCATCAAATGGCCTATAAACCCTAACATTAATAGCGCCAACCTTTTCACCCTTGCTGTTAAGATATTTTACTGTTTCGTTGATTGTGTCGCTAGAAGAACACATGCTAACAATAACATATTCTGCATTTTGGTCGCCATAATACTCAAAAAGGTCGTATTTTCGGCCTGTTTGTTTATAAAATGCAGAAAAACAGTCTTTAATTGCTTTTGGAACTTGTGCGTATTTGAGATTTCCAGCCTCTCTTGCTTGGAAGAAAACATCTTCGTTTTGCGCCGTTCCTCTTTCAGTTGGATAAACTGGATTCATTCCTTGTTCTTTGAAATTCAAAATTGCGTTGTAGTCAATGAGGCTCGCAATTGTTTCAGGAGAAATCTCTTCAATTTTGTCTATTTCATGGCTTGTTCTGAAACCATCAAAAAAGTGCACAAAAGGAACTTTTGTTTTCATGCTTATGATGTGGCTGAGAAGAGCCATGTCTTGGCACTCTTGAACATTTCGGCTGGCAATCATGCCAAATCCGGTTTGCCTTGTTGCGTATATATCACTGTGGTCACCAAAAATAGATAGGGCATGGGTTGCAACGGTGCGTGCTGCAACATGTATAACACACGGAAGCCCTTCGCCAGCAATTTTATACATGTTTGGAATCATAAGCAGCAGGCCTTGGCTTGATGTGAACGTTGTTGCTAATGCTCCTGCAGAAAGTGCTCCATGAAGAGCGCCGGCAGCACCAGCCTCACTTTGCATTTCAGTTACAGAGCAGATGTTTCCAAAAATATTCTTTTTGCCTTTTGTTCCCAAAGTGTCTATATTTTCGGCCATTGGGCTTGATGGAGTGATGGGGTATATAATGGCCATGTCGTTTACCATATATGCCATATTTGAACAAGCGGTGTTTCCATCAACAGTAACAAATTTTCTTTCTTTCATAGTTTTCCCTCAATTGTTTATATTCTCTTTTAGTTTAATCTTATTATAGGCATTAGTCAAATAATTAAAATGACCTGTTGCAAGTTACGTATAATTGTGATATAATTAAGCGAAATAGAAAGAGGTTTTGCTGAAAAAAAGATGGGGTAAATGTGGTGCTATGTTTAGCATAACACACCAAGTTTTCTGGGAAAGAGAGGGGTTATGAAAGTCGTACTCAAAATAACATATGATGGAACAAATTTTTCAGGCTGGCAAAAACAACCTGGCAAAAGAACCATTCAAAAAGAAATTGAAAATGCTATTGAAAAGGTTGTTGGGCACCCAGTGGAGATATTTGCAAGCGGGCGCACTGATGCAGGAGTTCATGCCCTTTGCCAAGTTGCACATTTTGAAACGGAAGCAAAGATAAATTTGAGAACTTTAGCGGCAAGCATTAATGCTTTTTTGCCTGAAGATATACGAATTTTAAGTTGCGCAGAGGTTGAAGAAAACTTTGATGCAAGATTTTCCTGCAAAAAGAAGACATACATCTATAAGTTTTATGCTTGCCGTTTTGAATTGCCACTGAAATTGGGAAGGGAACTTAGGGTTAATGATTATGTTGATGTTTCAAAAATGCAAGAGGCTCTTAAATATCTTATTGGCAAACATGACTTTAAGAGTTTCGTTGCAAGAAAGAGTGGTAAAACAGATTTTACTCGCGAAATTTATGAGGCAAAAATTAACAAAAAAAGCGATTTTGAGTATGAATTTGAGATAACCGGTAATGGTTTTTTATACAATATGGTTAGGATAATTTTTGGCACTCTTTTGCTGATTGGTTATGGTAAATGGCCCGTTTCTAGATTTAAGGAGATTATTGACGGGCAAAAAAGGGAATTATCTGGACGTACCATGCCAGCATATGCTCTATATCTTAAGAATGTTGACTACTTAGGAGAAATTGATTAAAAACTATTAAGTTTTATAATAAAATTTTTGTTTTTTTATTGACAATTGGCTTTTGTTGTTATACAATATCAAAGCATAATGCAACCACACGGGTTAGTATGATCTCACGGATACTGCTGTGTTGGAATAAAAAGGAAAGGAAAGAAATATGAAAACTTATCTACAAAATCCTGCAAACAAATCTGAAAAGTGGTATGTTGTTGATGCAACTGATATCCCTCTTGGCAGACTTGCAAGCCAAGTTGCTAGCATTTTGCGTGGAAAGAATAAACCAGAGTTCACACCAAATGTTGACTGTGGAGATCACGTCATTGTTATCAACACAGATAAAGTTGCTTTAACAGGCAAGAAAATGGAGCAGAAGTATTATAGGTATCACACTCTTTATATCGGTGGACTTAAAGAGATTCAATACAGCACATTGCTTAAAGAAAAGAGCGATTTTGCTGTTTATGAAGCAATCAGGGGAATGCTTCCAAAGAACAGACTCGGAAGAAAGATGATCAAGAAGTTGCGCGTTTATAAAGATGCCAACCATGGTCATGAAGCACAAAAACCAGAAGCAATTAATCTTGAAGGGAAGAGGGTATAACAATGGCAAAGAAAGCAGTTAAAGTTGAACAATATTGGGCAACCGGAAGAAGAAAAAAAGCAAT
>JAFSVR010000040.1 GCA_017444895.1 Clostridia bacterium | reverse complement strand
CCGTTATTTGATACTGATAACATTATATCATGTTTTCTTTGTTCTTGTATCATTGTTTTATGGCAAAATATGTGGTTTTCATCATTTTACCGCATTTAGGCGGGATTTAACCTCGTTTTCGCCCAAAATTGTCATAATTTCATATAAGTCAGGGCTGTTTTTATGGCCTGTTAAAGCAAGCCTAATAAACTCGCAAGCTTTGGCTGTGTTTCCCTTATATGCTTCTGGGTTTGCTTTGTATAGTTTATTATCTGTTGCATAACCAAGCTTATCTGCGAGTTCTTTAACACCATTAAACCAATCTTCTTTTGATGATGCCAGCTTGAAGTTGTCAGCGTAGGCTTTGATAAACTCTTTGTAATTTGTTTCATCTGCATCTTCAAGTTCGTTTGTTTGAGGTGCGTTCCACATATAACTGAAATATTCTTTAACCATACTCCAACAATATATGTCTTTACGTGGTTTCGGAGTTTCACGGTCTATGTTAAACACACATATTGCGTATTTTTTATTCTTAGTTAAATATTCGGCAAACGGTTTATCAAATTCATTTGCCCATGTTAAAACATTTTCGTAAACTTCGCTGGCGCTCATTTTGCTGATGATTGTTTTAGAAATATCATTTAGTTTAACTAAGTCGCAAATTGGTGCAACGGCCGTTATGTTGCTTGGCGTGAACTTAAACTCTTGCCAACGCGTGTTAGGGTTGTTGCTTCGCCAATTTTCAAAACTTGAACTTAACAAAGTTAAAAGATATTCAAAAATACTATCATTTGGGTATCCGTTTGTTATGTAGTAGCGCATATCCGCTTCAACATCAAGCCTTTTAGAAAGCTTTCTGCGGTTTCCGTTTTCATCAATTTTGCAAATAAGAGGGTTGTGGCAATACTGAATATGCTTAAAGCCTAAGGCGTCAAACAGCTCTAGGTGTGCTGGGGTGGAACTGATATATTCCTCTCCACGAACAACCAAGTTAGTTCCCATTAATGTATCGTCTATTGCATGAGCAAAGGCATATGGTGGAATGCCGTCGCTCTTTAATAGAATAAAGTCTTTTGCGTTGGCTTTTGCTTCTATATCGCCTTTTAATAGATCATTAAAAACTATTCTTTGGGAGCCATCGTTTTTGGTTTTAAGGCGTATGGCAAAAGGTTTATTTGCTTTTAATTTTTCTTCAACTTGCTCTAATGTTAAATTACGGCAAGGATCGTATTCTTTTTCGTCGTCATTCTTAAATTTAATAGCACGTTGAGCAACAACATCCTCTTTGCCTTCGGTCTTCTTGCAGAAACAAGGGAAGGCTTTTCCTTCACTAACAAGTTTCTTTGCATAGGCTTTATATATATCTGCCCTTTGGCTTTGAACATATGGGCCATATGCGCCAATATCTTTGCCATCTAGGGTTTGGTATTCATTAAACTTAATTCCGAAATGATTAAGAATTTGATAAATCACTTCTTTCGCCTCTGCTTTTTCTCTTTTTGCATCAGTATCTTCAAGGCGCAAAAACTCAACCCCATTGCTAGATTTTGCTAGGGCATAAGATATGAACATCTGAAAAAAGTTTCCAAGATGCATAAAGCCTGTTGGGCTTGGTGCATATCTTGAAACAATTTCCCCTTCCTTTATCTTTCTTGGAGGATATTTCTTCTCTATCTCTTGTGTGGTTAAAGGTAGGTTGGGGAATAACAAGTCTGCTAGTTTTTTATAATCCATTTGTTTTCTCCTAAAAAGTGCAAAAACTGTAAAAAATCGCTATAAAAGTAGCAAATTTTTACAATTTACGACTATTTGTTTTCATCTAGAAACGTTGCTTGCATATCTGCAAGGTGAATAAGAAGGGACAGGGGATATTGATTATAAACCTTGTTATAATCATTGCTTCCGCCTATTGTGCGATAGTCAAAACCGCCCATATGCCAATTTATTGCCATGGCTTCTTCACGTGTTAGTTTTATGAATCCGGAAAGCATATAAACGCTTTTTTCGCCGTGTCCATATGGGAGTTGATCGTCATTGATATATTATGGTTTTTGAACCCATTCGCCATTTTCTTTTACATTGCGCATTTCAACTTTGTATGTTTCGGTTTTGCAGAGGTCGTGGAAAAGCGAAATTATTGCTATGCTCTCCTGGTTGTATCCGCCTTCTCCAAACTCTGAATCGCAAAGCCTAACCATGCGCTCATAAACATTAAGAGAGTGAGCGCATAGGCCGCCTTCTTCGCTCAAATGGTATTTTGCGCTTGCTGGCGCTGAAAAGAAGTCTGTGGTTTCAAGCCAAGAAAGCAAAGCGTCAATTCCATCCCGCTTTATGTCTTCTTTTGCAAGCATTAAAAATGTTTCTTTATTTGTTTTTATCGTCTCTTGATCCATAACTGAATTATACACCAAAAATCCATTATTTTGCAAGTTTTTATTATATGTTTATGAAACTTATAATCCCCCTAAAAATGCAGTTTGCAACCTTTTCTTGATAGTCTGGAGAAAGCAACAGTTTTTCGTCTTCTGGGTTAGAAAGAAAACCGCATTCGCAAATAACTGATGGGGCGTCAGTGCATTTAAGCATAAAATAGTCGCCGACTGAAACGCCTTTGTCGCTTGCTGGAAGTTCGCTTGTGAAAAAGTTTTGGATAGACAGGGCTAGTTCTCGGCTAATTTCACTGCTTTTATCATAGAAAACTTGAGCGCCACGGAGTTTTGTGTTTGTAAAGCTGTTCATATGAACAGAAACAACCATATTTGGTTTAACATCGTTAATTATTTCTTTTCGTTTTGCCATATCGCGTTTTTTATATGTAGTGCTATATAAACCATATAAGCCATTTTCATCGGTTCGGGTTAACACAACATTGATACCAACCTTGCGCAATTTATCTGCCAGAAGGCTGGAAACAACAAGGTTTAAGTCTGATTCTTTAACTTTGCTATTTTTGCCGATGCTTCCTGGATCTGGGAAACCATGGCCAGGATCAATAACAATGGTGTAGTTGATGGTTGGTGTTTCAACGATTTGTGCAGAAACGGTGCTTGCAAGACTTGTTAAAAAACTTGCAGAAAGAAGAATGATGCCGGAAACGAGAATGGTTATTAAACTGAAAAGTGTTTTCTTTTTATGCATAGTAAAGTTTATTCTTATTCGTTTGGTTTATGAAAAAGGCCAATAAAAAACAGCGCTATAAATTGATAGGCGCTGTTTTTGATTATTCAATGTTTGTTGATTCAACTTTGAGATTAAGCTCTTTGATTCTGCGGTCTTCAACCTTTGTTATGGTGAAACGCAAAGTTGTTGACTTGTTCTCATATTGGCTGTTTTCATTAAGAATTTCATAATTTTCAACAATTTCAATAGTGTCGTTTTCCTTTGGAATATCTGCAAGTTTTTCAAATACAAAACCGCCAACTGTCGAATATTCTGTTTCAGGAAGGGTTGTTATTCCAAGTTCGTCATATAAAATTGCAAGCTCGGCGTCTGGGCTGATTATGTATTCGCCATCAGCAACCTTTTCAATGAGTGGCGTGTTTTCAACGTCGTCATGCTCATCATAAATCTCACCAACCATCTCTTCAAGTGCATCTTCCATACAAACAATTCCACTTGTTCCGCCATGTTCGTCAAGAACGATAGCAAGGTGTTTTTTCTCTTTCTGCATTTCACGGATAAGGTCATTAACCTTCATGCTTTCTGAAACAAATAGTGGTGGCATCATTGCGCTTTTAACCGACACCTTTTTACCAGCAACAAAAGGAATAATAAAGTCTTTTTGATTAAGCACACCAACGATATTATCTTTGTCTTCCTCAAAAACGGGAAGTCTTGAAAATTGCGTTTTGTTGAATTTTTTGATGACTTCTTCGTTGTTGGCTGTGATTTCTATGGCCTCAATATCAACTCGTGGAACCATTATGTCATAAACTGTTTTTTCGGCAATATCCAAAACGCCCTGAATAAGATCGGCATCTTCGCTGGCAATAACGCCTTCTTCTTGCATTGTGTCAATAATGTCTTCAAGTTCGTCTTCGGTTACGGTTGGGGTGTCTTCAGTCTTAATATTTTTTAAGGTGAGTTTTTGAATACCTGTGAAGATTATTGTTATTGGGAACAGAATTTTTATCAGGAAATACATACACCCACTGAAAGATAGCGCAACTTTTTCTGGGTTGTTTTTTGCAATACTCTTTGGTAAAATTTCACCAAAAATCAAAACAACAACAGTCATTATAACGGTGTTCAGAATATTTGCGAGTGTTGGGCTTATTATAAATTTTGCAAATAGATATGCGCAAATTGTTGTGCTTGCAATATTTGCAATGTTGTTTCCAACCAGTATGGTTGAAAGGGTTTTTTCAAAATGATCAGTTATGTATAGCGCTCTTCTTGCGCCTTTTTGCTTTTCCTCGGCTAATGTTTTTATCCTTACTGGGTTAACCGAAAGAAAAGCTGTTTCGCTTGCTGAAAAGAATGCAGAGAATAATAAAAGAATAAAAATTCCAAGAATGCATAATCCATCAGCTAAATTAAATTGAACTGCGCCTAATAGGCAACTCGGGGGTAACACTTTTTTGTCTCCTTATTAATAAAAGTATGCTAATTATAGCACAAATTTTTTGTTTTGTCCATACTTATGATGAGAACACCCAAATATGTTTGCAAAAAAAACGAAATTTTGCTTTAATATTGATATGAATAATTTACCCCAAGAATTTAAGAATAATATGATAAACCTACTTGGAAAGAAAAGCCAAGAATATTTTGATAGCCTTGATTTGCCACCTAAAAAGGGGGCTGTTTTGAACACAAACTTGTTGAGTGAAGATGAGATTTTGAAGCTTATTAACGTTAAGCGGAAAATTCCATTTTCTGAAACTGGGTATTTGCTTGAAAATGGCGAAGAAAAATTGGGGAACACGTGGGTTCATCATGCAGGGTTAATCTACCTTCAAGAACCATCAAGCATGGCACCTGTGGCGGCAGCGGGAGGCCTTGAAAATAAAAAGGTTCTTGATTTGTGCGCTAGCCCAGGGGGTAAAACAATTGACATTTCAATAAGACAAAAAGGCACAGGCCTTTTGGTGTCAAACGAGATTGTTTATAAACGGGCCAAGATTCTTTTTCAAAATATTGAAAGGTGTGGGCTTAAAAATTGTATAGTAACATCAAACAGCCCAGAGGAGCTGGCAAGCGAATTTGCGGAGTTTTTTGATGTTATATTTGTTGATGCCCCATGTAGTGGAGAAGGGATGTTCAGAAAAGACCCAAACACAATTTGTGAATGGAATAAAGACATTCCTGCGCAAAACAAAAAGCGCCAAATTGAAATATTAACAAATGCAAATAAGATGTTAAAAACTGGAGGGGAACTTATATATTCAACTTGCACATTTAATACGACTGAAAATGAAGAGGTTGTAAAGTTATTAACTGAAAACGGATACCAAATTGAAAAAACCGATGCCAATCTGTCAAGTTTTTCACAAAACGGAATAAAGAAGGTTTGCAAAAATAGCGATTTTGCTTGCAGGTTTTATCCTCAAGATGGCGTTGGAGAAGGGCAGTTTGTATGTAGACTAAGAAAAACAATGGATGCAAAAATTGCAAATTGTGCGCAAAACAATATAAAAAGTGCGCAAAAAAATGAAAAAATCAAGCAGTTTTGCAAAAATAATGGACAAAACATAAAAATTGTTGATGAATTTCTTAAATCGACTTTGAACGATACTCGGTCTGTTCAATATAACATACAAGACAACAGAGTTTATGCCGTTATTAACCAAGAAGTTGAAAACAAAAAACTCAACTTTGTTGCACGGGGCATAAACGTTGGTGAGATTGTTAAGGATCGCTTAGAACCGCACCATCAATTTTTTAAGGTTTATGGCAAGGATTGCAAACAGTGCGTAAACTTAACGGCTGCTGAGGTTGAAAAATATTTAGATGGACAAGAAATTGATGCTTCAAATATGAAAAACGGTTATGCCTGTGCGATGTTTAATGGTGCAGTTCTTGGTGGGGGAAAAGTTGCCGCAGGCAAGTTGAAAAACTACTATCCAAAAGGATTGCGTTCAAAGATAAATAAAATATAAATTGAGGCTTGACACTATTATAAAAAGGTATTAAAATATAACTATGAAAAATGTAACGATAATAACAGGCGCATGCGGCGGGCTGGGAAAGGCGTTTTGCCGTGAGGTTGCGCGTCAAGGTGATGATCTAATAATAACTGGAACCAACCTTGAGCGAACCAAGGCAAATGCTGAGGAGCTGATGCAGGAATTTCCCGAATTGAATGTCAAATTTTTCAAACTTGATCTTTCTGTTGAGCAAGAACGAGATGACTTTTTCAAATGGCTTGAAAATGAGGGTGAGGGCGTTCATAGGCTCATTAATAATGCAGGGTATATAGCTGAAGGAGGGCTTTTGGAGTTTGATGACGAAACCGTTAAAAAGGTTATTCGTGTTAACTGCGAGGGTACTGTTGACCTAACACAAAAATTTATCAAGTGCTACAAAGACAATTTGGAAATCTTAACTGTTTCAAGCTTAGGGGCGTTTTACCCAATGCCGTATATGAGCATATATTCAAGCACGAAACGAATGCTAGAAGGACTCATGGTTGCTTTGAGGTATGAGGTTAAGGATCAGAATATTAAAGTTTCAACTCTTTGTCCCGGTGGGATTCCAACAACACAGGCAATGATTGATGCGATAAAAACGCAAGGAGTTTCTGGAAAATTATCTGCAAAAACGCCTGAGTATATTGCAAAATATGCATTAAAAAAGCTAAAAAAGAACAAGGCGATAATAATTCCAGGCGCTTTTAATAGATTTTTGTATTTTACTGGCAAGCTTGCCGGCGAAACTTTTACGGCGAAAGTTGTTGGGCGAAGATGGCTTAAAGCAAATAAGAAAAGAGAGGTTAAATAATGGATAGATATATTACGGTTTGTGTGGCCTGGCCATACGCTAATAATAATTTACACCTTGGCCACGTTGCAGGGGTAATTTCAAGCGATATTCTTGCAAGGTATCATAGGATGCAGGGTGATCATGTTTTGATGGTCGGAGGAACAGACTCACATGGCACAAAGCCAAGCATTAGAGCCAAGAAAGAGGGCGTTACACCAAAAGATATTGTTGATAGGTATCATAAGAACTTTAAGGAGTCTTTTGATAAGTTTAATTTCAGTTATGATTTATACTCAATAACTTATGACCAATATCACAAAGACAAAGTTAAAGAGTTCACAAAAAAGTTTTATAATAACGGCTATCTGTATGAGAATAGTGTTATTAGACCTTATTGCCCAACGTGTGGCAAGTTTGTTGCTGACACGGAAATAGAGATCACTTGTCCTGTGTGTGGGAGAAGAACTAAGGCGGATTCTTGTGATTGCGGGCATGTCCCAAGTGAAAAGGATCTTGAAGGCGCAACTTGTTTGGTTTGTGGCGGAACAACGCAGCAGAAAGAGAACAAGGTTTTGGTGTTTAAGCTAAGTGCATTTAAGAAAGAGCTTGAAGCACACCTGAAAAACAACGAAGGCAAATGGCGACAAAATAGTATAAATGAAACTCAAAAATATCTTAAGGATCTTCAGGATAGAGATTTTTCTCGTGACCTTGATTGGGGAATTGAAATTCCAATCGCAGGATTTGAAGACAAGAAAATTTGGGTTTGGTGGGAAGCTCTCCTTGGATATGTTACTGATACTATGAGGCTTTGTGAGGAAAGAAATCTTAATTTTGATGATTATTGGAAAAACACAACCAACACTCAAAAGAGAATATATCTTTGCCATGCGAAAGACAACATTCCGTTCCACTCTCTGTTTTTGCCGGCAATGCTGATGGCAACAAAAGAAGATTATTTTTTGCCAGACGTTATGGTTAGCAGTGAATATTTAACAATGAACGATGCAAAAATCAGCAAGTCTGCAGGTAATGCGATGTCTGCAATTGACTATGCAAATGAATATAGCACAGATAGTTTAAGATATTATCTTATTGCTTACGGCCCAGAAAAGAGAGATACAAATTTCACTCTTGAACTTTTTGCGAGCGTTCACAATGCAGATGTTGTAAATAAGTTTGGAAACCTCATTAACAGGGTTTTGAAGTTTAAGGGTCTTGAAACGTTGCCAGCAGGCAAGGTTGATGAGGGGCTTAAGAAGCAAGTTGCAGATGCTTACAAAAACGGTGCAACACTGATTGAAAGTTTGGAGTTTAAGAAATATGCTGATATTGTTATGGAGCTTGTTGCGAACACAAACAAGTTCTATGATGAACAGAAGCCGTGGGCGCTTGCAAAGGAAAACATAGAGGCGTTTAATGATGTTATATACACGTGCGCATATGTTATTGCAAACTTGTCTAATCTATTAGAACCAATCATGCCAGATGCGTGTGCAAAACTTAGGAAATACTTAAAACTTGATGCAAAACCATGCTTCAAGCCAATTGATGTTCAAAGCGGAATTGATTTAAGTTCAGTTGCTCCACTATTTGATAGGATTAAGTTATAGGTTGCAAAATGGATAAGAATATTGAAATTGCCAGCAAAATTGTTGATCTAAAAATTCTTCTTGATCGTTGTTGCGAGGGGAGAAACAAAGAGTTTGGACTGTTTTTGACAACATACCAAATTCTGTTTTTGGTCAGCAAAAATGACCATATTGCTCCAAAGTTTATTATGGAAAAACTGGGGATCGCAAAAAGCAATCTTGCAATTGCAACAAGAAGTTTAATAAAAGATGGGTATGTTATTAAGGAAGTTGACACGTTAAACCGCAGACAAATATATTATAGTATAACAGATGCGGGGCGTTCTTTCTTAAATCAAAAACTTCATCAAGTTTCAAGCGATCTTCCTGAAATGAGTGAGTTGGATTCTGGTGATCTTGATAGGGTAATCAGACTTTTAAGCAAGTAAAATGAAATTTTGCGAATTTTGTGATCAACTTTAATTAAAAAGCTGCCAGACTTGTTCAAAATCTGCAAAAAACAATAAATTAATGTGAGAAGCGGTGTAAAAAGTGAAAATTTCCGGAGAAATAGAAAGTGTGGTTTTTCAAAATAGTGAGAATGGTTACACCGTTCTTTCTATTTTTACAGAAAATGGCTCCGTTACAGCAACAGGGAAGTTTCCTATTCTTGGAATTGGAGAAAGGGTTGAACTTGAGGGCGAATTCAAAGTCAACCAAAAATATGGCCGTCAGTTTGAAGCGCAAACAATTCAAATTGTTAAGCCGACAACACTTTCCAGTATAAGGAATTATCTATCGTGTGGTTTAATCAGTGGCGTGGGGGAGATAACTGCGAACAGCATAGTTAACATGTTCGGCGAAAAAACCCTTGAGATTATTGAGTTTTATCCCGAAGAGCTTGCAAAGGTTAGGGGTATTTCACTTAAAAAGGCCGCTGATATCGGAATGGCTTTTAAGGAAATTAAAAAGATGCAGGAAGCTGTTATGTTTTTGCAACAATATGACATTTCCCTTAATCTTTCAGTTAAGATTTATAATAAGTATAAGGCAAGCACACAAAAAATTTTGAGTGAAAACCCATATTGTCTTATTGAGGACATTGACGGAATTGGATTCAAAACTGCAGATAAGATTGCAAGCAAAATGGGCATTGGCGAAACTAGCCAGTTTAGGCTCCGTGCGGGGCTGATTTATACGTTAAAGCAGATTGCGGAACTTAAAGGCAGCACGGTTGTTTTTAGGGATACCCTTATTGCAGAAACGCAGAGATTGCTTGAAATTTCTGGGATGGAAGAGGCGTTTGAATCGGTTATAATATCCCTCATGATAACGGGGAAAATCAAAGATTTTGAATATAATGGGCAAAGTGCAATTGCAATTAATTCTTATTATTCAATGGAGAAATTTATCGCAAGCAAACTTTTGATGCTTAGAGATAATGGCATGCTGGTCAATACCGATTTTGAAAGAGAAATTGGAGATTATCAGCAGTCATGCAATATAACTCTCCACAAGTCTCAACTAGAGGCAATAAAAACGGGCGTGTCTAGTGGCGTTGCAATCATAACTGGGGGTCCAGGCACGGGAAAAACCACAATAATTAAGGGGATGCTTCGTATTTTTAAGAATGCAAAACTTAAATGTGGCTTGATGGCGCCAACAGGCAGGGCGAGCAAAAGGCTTGAGGAGCAAACAGGCGAAGAAGCAAGCA
This sequence comes from Clostridia bacterium, assembly GCA_017444895.1. Lineage (GTDB taxonomy): Bacteria > Bacillota > Clostridia > Christensenellales > UBA1242 > UMGS2070. Next base: position 7,268 of record JAFSVR010000040.1, on the reverse strand, counting down.
CCATTCATCGGGCTCTTGAAATGCAAGGCAAGGGCGATGGAATGTTTTTAAGAAATGAGCGCAATCCACTAGATTATGATGTTGTTATTGTTGATGAAGTTTCAATGATAGATGATTTTGTTATGTCCAGTTTGCTCAAAGCAATAAGGGTTGGTTCGCGCCTGATTTTGGTTGGAGATAAAGACCAGCTGCCAAGTGTTGGGGCTGGGAACGTTCTTGCTGATATACTTGCCAGCAAAATGTTTGATACCGTTAATTTAACGCAGATTTTCAGACAAAGTGATGATAGCAGTATAATTGTTAATAGCCATAAAATCAATGATGGTGAAATGCCAAACCTTCTTGAAAAATCTAGTGACTTTTTCTATTCGTCAACATTTGAGCCAGAAGCCGTTTTGCGTGAAATTGTTGAACTTGTTACCACTAGGATTCCAAATTATGCTGGGATTAATTGTGAAGACATTCAAGTTATGGCTCCAATGAAGGCTGGAATTGCGGGGGTTGATAATATAAATGCAGAACTGCAAAAGGCCATAAATCCACCGAGCCCACAAAAACCAGAAATTGCTCATGGCAAAAGGGTGTTTAGAGTTGGTGACAAGGTTATGCAAATTAAAAACAACTACGATCAAGAATGGGTTAAGATTGATGGCAACATTATAACTCATGGCAATGGCGTGTTTAATGGGGATATAGGGTATATTGACGATATCAATGTGCAAACACAGAACATAGTTGTCAGTTTTGAAGATGGAAGAAGGGCGGGTTTTTCGCTTGTCGATTATGAAAACTTGACGCATGCTTATGCGATTACTATACATAAAAGCCAGGGAAGCGAATTCCCGGTTGTTATTATTCCAATTTTGGGCGGGAATCCAATGTTGTTTAATAGAAACTTGCTTTACACGGCAGTCACCCGTGCAAAAAGCATGGTTGTCTTGATTGGTAAACAGTCTAGCATCTATCAGTGCGTTAAAAACAACTATATTCAAAAGCGTTTCACTATGTTAAAAGATTTTCTTTGCCAAAATATTTAATTTGTTTGCATTATTTAAGATGAGATTTCATAAAATTTAGAGAACAAACCTCTAAATTTTTTATTTTTTACGCTAAATTATAGTTAAAATATTAAAATTTGCATTTTTTAAGGAGAAAACAAAATGATTGTTGAACAAAATGGCAACAAAACCGCAGATAAGGAGCATTCAGTATTTATTGATGCGAGAAAAAGTATAAGGCTGATTGGCGTTGTTGAAGTAATAAGTTGTCAAGATGGCATAGCGCAACTTAAAACCAATATGGGAAACATGCAAATAGTTGGCAGTTCTCTAAGGGTTGAAAAGTTAGACCTTGAAAACTCATTAATTGAAATTGTTGGAAATATTGGCGGAATTAAATATGCCGGTTCTGCTGATAGAAAGTCTATTTTTGCAAAGCTTTTCAAATAGTAGGTATGGATAGTTTCTTCTTGATTGGTATTGTTGTTGGATTCATTTTGAGCAATGCATTGTTTATTGTTTTTTCCATCCAAAAGCGATGGAAGCCTCTAATCGTTTTTACAACATCGCTTGAATTTTGTATCGTTTTTGCTATTGGTTTGTTTGTTTTTTCAAAAGCAGTTGTTTTTAATAAAACTGGTTTATTAGATATTTTTATTCCGCTATTTATCGGTTTCTTTATTGCCTACGCCTTATTGCAGTTGCTGCAATTTTTATCCAACAAGGTTAGAAATGTTGTTTTTAGCAAAAAATGAATATTTTTTATATAAAAAGATTTGTTTTTGCGGAAATATAAAGTACGGGCAAATTTATGCTAGTCAAATCCAACAAAAAACTGCAAAATATTTTATAAAAACTGCAAAATTTGCTTGATTTTAATTTTTCTGTTGAATATAATTAACTTGCAAAAAGAATTTGCAATATAGGTGGAGTATGGGCAAAAGCAAGTTTAGATCAATGGTCAAGCTTATAACCGTTTGTGCAACCTGTTTGCTCGTTGTTTTGGTTGCTGTTATTTTTGGGCAGCAAATTGCTCTTAAGAATATGGCATCAAAACAATCCGAACTTAATGCAGAACTTGCTTCTCTTGAAAATAGGCGAGTTAGTCTTGAAAACGGGATTGACACTCGTATTTCTGAAGACTACATTGAGAGGCAGGCAAGGGAACAGCTTGGGATGATCAAGAAGGGTGAGATTATTTATATTTATAACTAGTTGTTATTAATTTGAATGATTTGCCGCTCTTTTTAATCTTTTTTGCGTGCAAATTTTCTTAAACCTATTGACAAACCTTATTTGCGAAATTATAATATCTTATGTGTATCGCGGGGTAGAGCAGCCCGGAAGCTCGTTGGGCTCATAACCCAAAGGTCGTTGGTTCAAATCCAGCCCCCGCAACCAAACTTAGCGCCGGAAGGCGCTTTTCTTTTTATTTGCTATTTATTATTACTATTTGGTTGACATTAGGCCTTACATTTTTTATTATATTTATAGCAAACTATACGTGAGGGCATTGTGGATAAAACTCTTTTTATTGAAAAAAGAAGTGGCAAGGAAAAAATGAGAGTGAAATTTAGTGCAAGTTTATTGCTCTATTATTTTGCTATCGCTTGTTTTATTGCAATCATGGTTTCTTCTGTTTCGTTTGCGAAATTCTCATCAACAATTTCCAGCAATGTTACTAGCGATGTTGCTGCGCTGAGAATTCAATTTGATGATGGGGGAACTGGAACGATTGAACTTTCAGATTGGACGCCTGGTGATCAGGAAACGTTCAATTTCAACGTTATGAACTTTGACTCTCAAAATAGGCTTGTGGAGTTTGCAATTAAATATAGAATTGTTATTGAAACGGCATCACTAATTGATCTTAATTTTGTTTTAAGCCAAAAGGTTAACGGTTCGTGGACAACGGTTGCTCTCTCGCAATATGTTGATTCGGAAAGCTCCTTTACGATTCTTTATGGAGAGGATTGCACATTGCCTCATTCTGTTGCAAAAACAGATGAATTCAGGCTGGTCGTTTCGTGGCCAAATTCAAGCGACAATGAGAACTTGCTCACAACAGATGGTGAATATATTAAAGTTGGGCTTGATTGGCAACAAGATATTGCATAAGCAAGCTCATAAAAACTATTGACAAAATCATTAAAACTGCATATAATTAACATGCTTTTGATTATATGCAGTTTTATTTTATTTGATTATGCGCCGTTAGCTCAGCTGGATAGAGCGTTGGTCTACGGAACCAAAGGCCAGGGGTTCGAATCCCTTACGGCGCACCACAAGTTTTATTAGTTTTTAATCTGAGGGAGGGGTAATTATGCACGAGTATAAAGGGGATTGTCCATGTTGCAAAAAAGGAGATCTTAGCAAGAGGTTTTTGCCAGACATGGCTGAGTGTGATAATTGTGGAAGATGGATTCACGTTGAAGGAGAGTTTGATAGCAAAGAATGCAAAACCCGACCAGCAACGTTGGAAGAAATTGTTAAGGCTTCACTTAAGCTATATGGCTATTATTTGGATGATGAGTTTTGCGAAGAAAACAGAGATATAATCGAGCAGACAAAATTCAATGTACTTAATCATGGTGGATTTTGGGATGCTGTTGAAGCATATAAAGAAGAACAAAACAACAACGAATCAACAAAATAAGAATAACAAAAACCCCTGCCGTTATGGTGGGGTTGTTTTTTACCAAAAAACGGCACTTTTATAGTTAAAGAGCGTGTTTTTGTGTGTTTTTCTTTTGATGTTTTGTTAAGCGGTGATATAATGAATATAACAAAAGCGGGTGCGCATAGGGAGGGCAAAGTGTTAGAAGTTAAAAATATTTTTAAGAGTTTTAAGGATAAACCAGTTTTGAGGGGTGTTAGCCTTGAAATTGATAGAGGCGAAGTTTATGGCCTTATTGGCAAAAACGGGGCAGGAAAAACAACCCTTATGAACATTATAAGCCAAATCCTTTCAGCCGATTCTGGAGAAGTTTGGATTGATGGCAAGCAAATATTGAGCCAAAACGATCTTTCAGGGAAGTTGGGGTATATTCTTGATATTCCATGCGGTTTTGAATATTTAACTGCATATGAATACCTAGATTTTTTGCTTATTCCGCAAAACCTTTCAAAAGAAGAGGTTGAAAGAAAGGTTGATGAGATTTTGAATCTTGTTAATCTTAGTGATGTTAAAAACAAAAAAATCAAATCTTTTTCAAGAGGCATGAAACAGCGAATGGGCATTGCCAGTGGCCTTATTTTTGATCCTGAAATTGTTATACTAGATGAGCCTTCAAGCGCCCTTGATCCAGAGGGTAGGTTTGAGGTCCTCAAGATCATTGAAAAATTAAAAGAGCAAAACAAAGTTGTTATGCTTTCAACACACATTCTTAATGATGTTGAAAGAGTTTGCGATAAGATTGGGATAATTAATAATGGTGTTATTGCAATTAGCGGAAAAACGCAAGATGTTTTGGAAGAGCATACAAAAGATGCCATCATTATTGAATTGCCAAAAGGCGAGCAAGAAAAACTTGTTGCTGGCTTTGAAGGTGTTAAGGAGGTTGTTTCAACTTCCAAAACACAGCTTGGTGTTCGTGTTGAATTTATGCCGGGTTGCAGTTCAAAGGTTATGAAAAAAGCGCTTTCGCTTAGCGATAATATTTCTAGCATTCAAATTGAGAAAGCAACAATCGAAGAGATTTTTATGAATTTGAACAAGGGGGATAAGCGAAATGTTTAACAAAATTCTAGCCAAAGATTTTAAGGGTTTATCTCGTCAAAAAAGGGGTATTACACTTGCGGTTTTGCCAACAATTGTAACAATTTTTGCCATTGTTTATGTTGTTCTATTATATTTTGTTATGAAGTATGTTAATGTTGATGTTCCTGAACTTGGGGATATTGGTTTTGGCCAACTCAATTATGTTTCAAGCGTGTCAATGTTGGCAGCATTTTCAATTAGCTATGGGCTTATTGTTACCATTATTATGGCTGGAAGTTTGGTATCAAGCGAGATAAAGAATAAGCAGTGGGTTTTGCCACTTAATGCGGGCCATAGTTCAAGAAGTTTGTTCCTTTCCAAATTGATTTCAAGTGAACTTTGGATATTGGGGGGAATGATTGTTGGCTTCTTGATACACTTTCTTTTCACTGTGATTTTCTGTAGTCCATCGGGTGCTTATGTTTGGCAAATTCTAGCAACATATTTATTGCTTATCCTTATGATGGCGTTTTATGTTGATATTATTATTTCACTTAACTTCATAACTAAAAAAAGTTGGATAGGGATTGTTATCGTTTTGCTTTGTGTTATTATCCTTCCAGATATCCTGGCTCAAATTACTGTTGGAGGGGAAAGCTTTGTTATGTTCACTCCATTTTCAATTGTTTATATTGTTAGTTCAAGTATGATATTTTCAGTTAAAGGTTTCTTTAATATCTACACCACTGCTCAGTGGATTATTAACACTGCTACTTATCTATTAATTGCAATTGGGCTTCCCGTTTGGGCAATTTCGGCATCAAAGATAAAAGCAAGCAAATAAAAAACACCAGGCTAAAGAATTAATGCAAGTTCGCTGTTTGAACTTGTATTTTTATGCATAAAAATGGGGCGGTGAAAGAAACTATTTTTAATGGATTGGGCGCAGAAAAAGGTGGCGGGTAAAACTGCCTTAGAAAAAATTGAAGATAGTTTTAAGAAAGATTGTGATGTTTGCAAACATAACTTTTCTTTTGCCGGGCAAAGTGGTGTTTTGTTTTATATTGAATGTTTGATAGACAAGCAGTTGCTTGCAAGCAGTGTATTAAAACCTATTCATGAGTTTGTTTTGAGTTTGGATGATAACAAAAAACACGGGTATGAAGTTTTGTTAGATAGTGTTATTGCACTTCCTGGCGCGGAGCTCAAATCGCCAAGCGAGGGTGTTAGTGATGTTCTTTCAGGCTTCTGCGTTATTGCTCTTGAAGGGGAAGAAAAGTGTGTTTCTTTGCCACTTAGTGGGTTTGAAAAAAGGTCTATTAATGAGCCTCCAACGAACTCGGTTTTGAAAGGACCAAGAGAGGGGTTTGTTGAAGATGTTAATGTTAATATGAGCATGATACGGCGCCGTCTTAAAACCACCGATTTGCAAATTAAGACGCTAAAACTGGGCAGAAAAAGCAAAACGAAGATTGTTTTGATGTTTCTAAACAGTGTTGCGAGCAAGTCTGTTTTGAAAGAACTTATTGCTCGGCTGAAGGTCGTTGATATTGATGCTATAACCGCTTCTTATTATGTTGAAAGTTTGCTAAGAAGCAACAACAGTAAACTTTTTCGGCAGGTTGGAAGCACTGAAAAACCAGACATCGCTGTTGCAAAAATGCTTGAGGGGCGCATTATTATTTTGGTTGATGGAACGCCAATTGTTCTCAGCGTTCCCTATGTTTTTTTGGAAGATTTGCAGAGCAGTGATGACTATTATATGCACCCAGCGAGAGCAACATTTGTTCGGTTTATTAGATTGTTTGGAATTATTCTCGGCGTGTTGCTGCCGGGTGTTTATGTCGCGCTTGAAAGTTATCATTATCGAATATTGCCAATTGAATTTTTGCTCAGTATTTTATCGGCCATTGAGGAAACAAGCTTCCCGCCGCTAATAGAGGTTTTGTTCGTTTTGTTTTTGTTTGAGATACTAAACGAGGCGAGCATACGAATGCCAAAATATCTTGGAATTGCACTATCGGTTATTGGGGCGCTTATTCTTGGGGATACTGCAGTTCAAGCAAGGATTATAACGCCACCAAGCATTTTGATTGTTGCCATCAGCGGAATAACGCTGTATATATTGCCAGACCAGGCTCCAATAACAAGTTTGCTTCGCATTCTTTTTACTCTTGCGGGCGGTTTTGCTGGTTTCTTTGGAATTATTATTGGCTTTGTTTTCCTTTCGGCATATCTTGTTGGGAGTGAAAATTTTGGGACGCCTCTTATGGCGCCATTTGCGCCAATGATTGCGCTTGATCAAAAAGATGCAGTTGTTAAATCTGGGCTTAGCCAGATGATAACTCGGCCTAAGAGCATAACCAATAAAAACCTCATTCGTCAAACACCACGAACAGAGGCACTTAAACAAACCATAATAAAAAAAGAACCCGCACTCAAACGCAGGCTGGGGAGGGGACAAGATGATAAATAAACATCAGGCCATTCTTTTGGTTTGCATTTGTATGCTTTCAACTAAGCTCCAAAGGCTTCAAAACGTTGTTGCGCAGGGGGTCGCAAAAGATGGG
>JAFSVR010000039.1 GCA_017444895.1 Clostridia bacterium | reverse complement strand
TCCATTTCGCTTTCTTCAATCAATACGAAATCAAAATCGTCAAATCCACCTTCAATCAATCTGTTGGCAGCACTTGTTGAAACAACTGATGACGCCTTATATTCCATAGCAGTTTCTTTGAGTCTCCAATTATGGTTGCCATAGATGACCATAACCTTAATGTTGTTAACGTCTTTTATCATCATTTTTCTCCTTACTATTCAAGTTTACCACTACATATTTGCATTTTCAAGATTTGCTCAACAAAAAAACCACAGAAATTTCTGTGGTTTATATATGTTTGAATTTATAGTGGTCTATCTTCGTTAGACAGGAACCCATACGCAACTGCGTTTGGCCCAACGTGCGCCCCAATGATTGGCCCCATAATCCTGATCTGTGGGCGAACTCCACACTTTGCTTCAAGCATATCTGCAAGTTCATTAGCAAGGGGTTCGTTATCTGTGTGAACAATTGCTATATCAAAATATTTGTTTTTGGTGTAATTGTCCATTTGGTCAACAATGAACTTCATTGCTTTTTTGAGTCCTTTTTCTTTTCTTACAATTTCAAGTTTTCCAAGTTGGTTGAACTCAATTATTGGCTTAATTGAAAACAATGTTCCCAAAACCGCATTTGGTCCACTTATTCTCCCACCGCGCTTAAGATACATTAAGTCGTCAACCAAAACAAAATGTTGCATATGCATTTTTTCGGTTTGGATAATATCCAGAACTTCATCTCTTTCTTTTCCCTCATCTCTGAGTTTGCATGCAAGTTTAACTAGCAACCCCTCACCAATCGTTGTTGTTTTGCATTCAATGGCACGATAATCAATATCTGGATAGGTTTCTTTAACAATTTCAATGGCCTTGTTTGCATTATCAATAGTTGGGCTAAGCCCATCACTTTGGGCAATATGGAGCGCTACCTTAACGCCATCTTCTGCCATTTGTGTGAACAAATCTATATGGGCTTGCAAACTCAAAATTGAAGTTTTTGCAACCGCACCATTTCTTAGTGTTTGATAGAAATCAACATATTCATTATAGCTATGGAAATCATCAAGATATTCATTGATCTCTTTTCCTTTGGTTATAGTATAATTCAAATGGCCAACATAAAGGCCCAAATCCTTGATTTCATCTGCATATAAATCGCAGTTTGAATCTGTTGAAATTTCAAATTTTTTCATCTTTTCCTCCCGCATCATTCAATATACATTATTATATATTTTTCGGCAAAATATAGCAAATATTTAAGCTCGATTTTTAATAAAAAAGAAGGGCTTTTAACCCTCCTTGTGTTTAAGTGTAATTTATTCATCAACCTCAACAGGAACAACTTTTCCTCTTTCTGCCAAGGTGAAATCTTCCTCAACCTTAACAGTAACTTTGTTCTTATATGGATATTGAGTGTCGTCATCCTTAACCTTTGTTTTATAGGTATAGAAAGCCCCCAAAACCTTTTCGGCAAAGTTGTTTATGCCCTTAATTTCAATTTTAGCGCCATCATTAAGCGTGATGTTAACAACATATTCTTCGTTTGTGTTTCCCTCGGTGAAACTTAGGCTAGACATTATGCTTATTGGCAAATCAACGTCGTTATCAAAAATGCCTCGTTTAAGGTTAAAAGCAATCGTTTGAAGAGCATTGTTTGAATATGTTTCCCCTGCCTTTAAGGTGTCAACGCTTATGTCCGGAGCAGATAAAACCGGGATTCCTGTGGCTGCACCAGAAAGCGACACTGCTACTTCTAGAACTTTGAGTTCACCATCAAAAACAACATATCTGCCATCTGACCTTACCTTTGCAAAAACTGGTTGACGCTCGGTTAGATAAACAACAACTCCGTTTGGGAAGTTGCGAACAAACTTCTCAACCTTAACATATGGAAAGGCTTTTTCAATGCGCTCTTTTGCGCCATCATAGCTTATGAAAAGAATGTTTTTGTTATATGCAAAGTTACCAACCTTAACAATTTCTTCCTTGTCATAAGTTGACATCACTGAATCGTTTTTAAGAAGTGATGCATATTCAATTGAAACACTTTTAAGAGAAAACAAGGCGCTGGAAATAATTATGATGGCAACAATAACCAACACAATTGAAAGAATTATTATCAATTTTTTCTTGCTTTTTAGCACTTTGTTTCTCCTATGCGTTATTAAGAAACCTACACCCTTTCTATTCTTGCACCAATGCTTGAAAGTTTTTCTTCAAGGCTTGGATATCCACGATCAATAAAATGAGCCCCATCAACAACCGTTTGTCCTTTGGCAACCAACCCCGCCAGGACCAAACTTGCCCCTCCACGAAGATCGGTTGCACTGACTTCGGCACCCGAAAGCGATTCCACGCCACGAACAATTGCCATTCTATCCCTTAGTGTTATCTTTGCGCCCATCTTAATAAGCTCGGGAACATGTTTGAAACGAGTTTCAAAAAGGTTCTCGGTTATGACGCTTGTTCCTTCACTCACCGTTTGAAGAGCCATAACTTGAGCCTGCAAATCAGTTGGAAATCCGGGATATGGTTGCGTTTCAATATTTTGAATAGAAAGAAGCCGTGAATTTGCTTCCATATGCATTTTATCACTTTCAACATTAAAATAGCAACCAGAATTATGCAATTTGTTAACAAGAAGACTAATATCGTTATAATTGCAGTTCGTCAGCGTAACGCTCCCCCCACAAATTGCAACCCCAAGAAGATAGGTTCCGGCAATTATGCGGTCGCCGATTGGCTTATAGCTTGTTGAATGAAGCGTGGTTTTTCCATAAATTTTTATGGTGCTTGTTCCTGCCCCTTCAACTCTCCCACCAATTGCGCAAATGAAATTTGCAAGATCAACAATCTCCGGCTCCTTGGCAGCGTTGAAAATTGTTGTTTCTCCGCTTCCCAAAACGCTTGCCATCATGATATTTTCAGTTGCGCCAACACTAGGATAATCAAGATGAATTGTTGTCGGCCTTATCTTTTCGCAATAGCAATCTATAAAGCCATATTCTTCGCAAATATTAACACCAAGTTCCCTCAGCCCAAACAAATGCAAATCAATGGGGCGGCTCCCAATGTCGCACCCCCCAGGATATGCAACTCTTGCCCTGCCATATTTGGCAATCAATGGGCCAAGCATAAAGATAGACGAGCGAATATCTTTTGCAAGATGGTGCGGGATTTCAAAACGAGATATTGTGCTACTATCTATGACTGCCCTGCCATCGCCGGTCTCAACCTTTGCGCCCATTGCACGCAAAATATCAAACATTTTTTTTACGTCTGTTATGTTTGGTATATCTTGCAATTCAACAGGTTCATCAGTTAAAATACACCCTGCAATTATGGGCAAAATGGCGTTTTTTGATGAATCAACCCTCAGCGTTCCGCTGAGTTTTTGTCCTCCGCAAACAACAAACTTTTGCATAGAGAATCACCTTTTTGTGCACTTAAACACATATGCATTCTATGCAACCATATTATTTGAGGTTAAAAAAAAGAGGGCCTCGCCCTCTTAAACTTTATTTGAATTTTGTGCTCCCGCAAGACGGACAGTTGCTGACAGACTTGTCCACAACGCTTCCGCAATACATACAGGTTTTTGTTTTTTCTTCATTTGCAACTTTTGATCCTTGCGCACCACTTCCCGAGAATGATTCCCCATCATTCTTACGATCAATTGACATTGCGGCAAGTTTCTTTTTCATGCCAATGCTTAGCCCAACAATAACACCGGTTGCAATAACCACAAAAAGCACTCCAATAATAATTGTTCCCGCTTGATTTGGATTATATTCCATATTGCTTTCAAGAGTATAGTTAGTTGGAATAACATCCCAACTGCCATCGGCATCATATTCCCTGGTGTATGCGAGAGTAAGTTCGCTCAGCCCTTGAACTGCAGATTGTGAATAGCAAGCATAGGTTTGGGCAGAAATTTTGCCGTGAACGCCGTCGTTGAAAGAATAGTCAAGATAATAATAATCAATATCGTTTGATGTTGTGTAATATTTTGCTTTGCAATCAAAAGAGTGGTCGCCGGACAAATAAAACACATCATAATTTGACGATGAAGAATTTTTATGGATATTTGTTATGGTCAATTTATAGTATCCAGACTCACCATCATTTGCCTTTTGGATGATTTCTTGATATTCTTTGGCGTCTTGAGCCATTAGCGACATTTTGCCAATTTCGCTGATACCACCAATAACCATAAGGACACCAAACAAAGCAAAAAACACAGCAAAAATAATCCCAACAATAAATCCGGTTTTAACTCTTTGTTTTGGACTCATATTATTTATTACTGCCGCTGTTATAATTGCGCCACCAATACTATGTCCAAAACTTCCACCACTGCTATGGCTTGAACCGCCACCGCTACTAAAACCACCACCATGAGAAGGACCAACTGGCATAAACATTCTCTCCTTTTTACATCATATTATTTCGCTTGTTAGTTTATATAATAGCGCATAAAATGTCAAATAAAAAACGAGCCATACTGCTCGTTTTTACTCTTATATTTTATCTTGAAATTGTTTGCGCTTAGTATAGTTATTTTTATTAATGCTCTTATCTAGCGCCTCAACAATTTGCTTTTCATCTTTTGAAAGTGCTTTTGGCATTTCAACGATAACCTTGGCGTAAAGATCGCCATAGGCGTTTTTGTTAAGAATTTTTGTTCCCTTGCCTTTAAGCATAATAACCGTTCCGGTTTGCGTGAGTTCTGGCACAGTTAAAACCAGCGTTTCGTTGATCCCCGGGATATTAACTCTGGTTCCAAGCAGACTTTCGGTGAAAGAAATTGGAACGTCAACATAAACATCATATCCTTCACGTTTGAGCATTTTGTGTGGAGCAACCTTGATCACAACAAGCATATCGCCCGCACTCCCGCCGTTTCTTCCGGCCTCGCCTTGCCCACGAAGGGTTAAAATCTGGCCATCATTAATTCCGCCTGGGATGTTGATATTTATGCTTCTACTCTTCCTAACAACGCCAGCCCCAGAGCAAGCAGTGCACTTGTTTTTTATGCTTTTGCCGGTTCCGTGGCAATTAGGGCAAGTTGTTTCTTGAACCATTTGGCCAAACATTGTTCTTTGAACATTTTGAACAACGCCGGTTCCGTGGCAATTAGGGCAAGTTTCAACATCACTTCCGTTCTTTGCGCCAGTGCCGTGGCAAGCCTCACACGTTTCATTTCGGGTTACATTTATGGTTTTTGTTGCACCAAATGCTGCTTCAACAAATGAAAGATCAACTCTAACCTCAATGTCCCTGCCTGGTTGTGCCGCAGAAGCCTTTCTGCGTCCGCCACCAAAACCGCCAAAGCCACCACCAAAAACGTTGCTTAAAATGTCTTCAAAACCGCCAAAACCGCCAAAATCTCCTGAACTGAAGCCACCAAAACCGCCAGCCCCATTAAACTGTGGACCATCGGCTGAGCCATAGTTATCATAGTTTGCGCGCTTTTGTTTATCCCCAAGAACCTCATATGCCTCGTTGATTTGTTTAAGTTTCTCAGCAGCAGAAGCATCACCCGGGTTCAAATCTGGGTGATACTTCTTTGCAAGGGTTCTGTATGCCTTTTTTATTTCATCATCGGTGGCGTCTTTTTTAACACCAAGAATGTCATAATAATTTTTGTTATCCATAATCAGTTATAAATTCTATTCAACTATTTTGTTGTGTAGTCGTTAAAATCGCCAGCATTTGCGCCATCATTGTTGCCGTTGTTTTCGCCAGCCCCATTTGCGCCTGCGCCTTGTGCCCCACTCTGTTGATAAAGTTTTGTGAAGATTTCATTTGAAACCTTGGTTAAGCTTTCAAGCGTTGCTTTAAGCTTTTCTATATCATCGCTGTTCTTATAAACATCTTTAGCGGTTTCAAGTTCGCTGTTTAGTTTTGCTTTGTCTTCCTCACTGATTTTATCTGGGCTGTCTTTAAGGACTTTTTCAACAGCGTTAATCATTTGATCAAGGCTGTTTTTAGTGTCAACAACCTCTTTACGCTTCTTGTCTTCTTCGGCGTATTTTTCAGCTTCTTTAACGGCCTTATCAATTTCCTCATCACTTAGGTTAGAAGATGCAGTGATGGTTATGTCCTGACTCTTGCCTGTGCCAAGGTCTTTGGCGCTAACGTGAACAATGCCGTTTGCATCAATATCAAAAGTAACTTCAATTTGAGGTATGCCACGTGGTGCTGGTGCAATGCCAGTAAGTTCAAAACGACCGATGGTTTTGTTATATGCGGCCATCTCTCTTTCACCTTGAAGAACGTGGATGTCAACGCCTGGTTGGTTATCTGTTGCTGTTGAGAAAATTTGAGATTTCTTTGTTGGAATTGTTGTGTTTCTTTCAATGAGTTTTGTGAATACTCCACCCATTGTTTCAATTCCAAGAGAAAGTGGCGTTACGTCAAGAAGCAAAACATCTTTAACTTCTCCGCCAAGAACGCCGGCTTGAATTGCCGCTCCAATTGCAACACATTCATCTGGGTTGATGCCCTTGAATGGCTCTTTTCCGATAAATTTCTTAACTTCTTCAACAACCATAGGAACACGAGTTGAACCACCAACCATAATGATTTTTGCAATATCGTTTTTGGTGAGTTTAGCATCATCAAGCGCTTTTTGCGTTAATGAAATTGTTTGGTCAACATATTCCTTAATGAGGCTTTCAAACTTAGCACGAGTGATATCAATTTCAAGATGCTTTGAACCTGTGCTATCTGCCATAATAAATGGAAGAGAAACCGTTGTTTTTGTTACGCCACTAAGTTCAATCTTTGCCTTTTCGCTGGCCTCTTTAATTCTTTGCATTGCAACCTTGTCGTTTCTTAAATCAATGCCCTCTTGGTTTTTGAACTCTTCAACAAGATATTCACTGATCTTGTTATCAAAATCATCACCACCAAGACGGTTGTTGCCGGCGGTTGCCAAAACTTCAAACACCCCGTCTGCAATATCAAGAACGCTTATATCAAATGTTCCGCCACCAAGATCGTAAACCAAAATCTTTTGGCCTTTGCTATCTTGCGCTTTATCAAGACCATACGCAAGGGCGGCTGCTGTTGGCTCGTTGATGATTCTCTTAACATCAAGCCCAGCAATTTTTCCTGCGTCTTTTGTTGCTTGACGTTGAGAGTCTGTGAAATATGCAGGAACGGTGATAACCGCTTCTGTAACCTTATCTCCCAAGTATGCCTCAGCATCATTTTTTAGTTTAGTTAAGATCATTGCACTGATCTCTTGAGGTGTGAATTCTTTACCGTTTAAGGTTACCTTTCGGTCTGAGCCCATATCTCTTTTAATACTTGAAACAGTGTTTTCGCTGTTTGCAACTGCTTGGTGCTTTGCTGTTTGCCCAACCAGTCTTTCGCCATCTTTTTTGAAACCTACAACTGAGGGAGTGGTTCTTGAACCCTCTGCGTTAGGGATAACAACTGGCTCACCGCCTTCCATAACTGCAACACATGAGTTTGTCGTTCCTAAGTCAATACCAATAATTTTTGCCATAATTTTATATCTCCTTTTTATTCATATATTTCTACAACACTGTGGCGAATGACCTTTCCATCTTCTCCGCGGTATTTATAGCCTTTAACGAAAACCCTGCTGACTAAGCCTGCCTGGTTTTTCTTTTCTGCCTTAACCTTAGATATGCAATCGTGAAATTCTGGGTTGAATTCTTGGTTAAGGCTCTCTATCTCTTCAATCCCCAGTTCTTCAACTGCGCCTTTAAGAGATTTATATATCATCTCAAATCCCTTTGTTGTTTGGTTGTCTGTTGAACTTGCAAAAGCTTTTTCAAAATCATCAAGAACCGGAAGAAGTTTAAGCGCTGTTTCAGTTTTTGCTTTTTCTTTGAATTCTTGCTCGCTGTTTTTGTTGCGCTCTTTATATCGCTCCAAATCTTGCCTATATACCCTTGCAATATGCTCATTTTCTTCGGCGCGTTTTTTCTCTTTTTCTAATTCGGCGTCAACTTTATTAAGCGCTTCTTCAAACTGCCCGAATGCCTTTTCATACATTGCAATGATTTCTTCTGGTGATTTTGGTTCTTTGCAATCGCAATCATCCCCACAACCGCAATCGTGGTGCTCATGTTCTCCACAAGTGCAATCCTCACTGCACTTGTTCTCTTGTGTGCAGTTGCAATCATCTCCACAACCGCAATCGTGGTGCTCATGTTCCCCACAAGTGCAATCCTCACTGCACTTGTTCTCTTGTGTGCAGTTGCAATCATCTCCACAGGTGCAGTTATCGTTGCAACCACATTTTTCTTTCTTTTCTTTGCTCATCTAATCATCTCCTTTCTTTGAGCTGTTGTTTTTGTTTGGTTGGTTAAGTTTATGTGAAATCTCACTTGAAAGACCTTTCAAAATGCTTATAACATTTTTATAGTCCATCCTAACGGGCCCAAAAACGCTTGCCTTACCAATGGTTTTATCTCCAACCTTATAACTGGCAGTTACAATAGCACAATCTTTAACTGGGCTGTTCTCGTCTGTTTCAATAATGGTTTCAATGTTTTGTCCTGTTGAATCCAAAAGACTCTCAAGCGAACTTGGTTCTTCAAAAATTTCAAATGCTGATCGCAATTTTGAGGAATCTGCAAATTCGGGATATTCAAGCAACTTGTTTTTTCCCTCAATCGCAATTTGGTTGTTTTTCTTTTCTTGGCTAGCAATCATTTCAACCATAAGTTCAAACATATATTTATATTTCTCAATTTCCGAAGTTATCAGAAAATCGCTGTTTTCAATTTGCCTTAATGTTTTGCCCCTGAAAATGTCGGTTAGGATTTTTGATGAACTTTCAAGTTCCTCCTCATTTGCTTCAAGCGTGATGAGATCCTTGATTGTTCCTCTATCAGTTGAAACGATTGCGAGAACACTGTTCTCATCAATGCCAACCAAACCAACTTTTTCAATGATCGCAAAATCATAAAGTGAAAGCGACATTATTGTTGTATAGTTCGTTGCCTCGCTTATTGCTTTTGCCGTTGTTTTCAAAACGCTTGAAACGTTATCTAATTTTGCGTCAAACATCTTCGTTAGGTCTTCAACGCTGGCGCTTTTGATGCTTGGCAAAATTTCATCAACATATAGTTTGATTCCGTCTTTTGTTGGAAGGCGCCCACTTGATGTGTGTGGATGATATAAAAGCCCCAATTCCTCAAGAGTTGCCAATTCATTTCTGATTGTTGCTGATGAAAAATCTTTAAGGTAGTTCTCTTGAAGTTGCTTGCTTGAAACAGGCTCGGCGGTTAAAAAGTTCTCATCAATAACCGCTGAAAGAATTTTCTTTTTTCGTTCACTAAGGTTCAACTATCCCGCCTCCTTCTATATTTATGCCCCAACTCTGCAACTTTATTCCCAGAGTGCTAGCACTCATCATCTGCGAGTGCTAAATTCTGCTACTATTATATGTCCGTTTAAATTCATTGTCAACAATTTTGTGAACAAATTTTGAAAAATTTTTTATTATAAAAATATTTGGAGTTTTTCAAAAATTTTCAAATTTAGATGAAGAAGGAAGAAAACAAGAGCGGGTCTTGCGCAGGCTGTACTCATTGTACTGCCAAGCATGCGAGACTCGCTGTTTTGTTTCTTAGTCGCTAAATTTGAAAGTTTTTACACTAGGGTTTCAATAATTTTATTTAACACCAAAAAACCCTTGTTTGTTGCAATAATATGATTGGTTTGCGTATTGATTATAATAAGGCCATTTTTTATCAGCATTGCAAGTTGATTCTTTTTCTTAACAAAAAGGTTTTCGCCAAATTCTTTTTTATATGCATCTACATCAAGCCCATCACTTCGCCTGAGCATAAGCATAATCCACTCTTCTTTTTCTTCTTCTTTTGTTAGTTTTTTTGCTTCAACAACGGGAACGTCACCATTGCTTTCAATATATGTTATATATGCTGGCAAATCCTTTGTGTTTGAAAATCTTTGATGCTTAAGGAAGGAGTGCGCAGCGAGCCCAAGCCCAAGATAATTATATCGTTTCCAATACACTTCATTATGCTTAGACCTGAAGCCTGGTTTTGCAAAGTTTGAAACTTCATATCTTTCAAAGCCGGCTTTTGTAAGACGGTCAACACAGTAGTTATACATAGAAACAACAGTTTCTTCCTCTGGAAGCTGGGTTGTTTTATGATTCAATTTAACACTAAGAGGTGTTCCCTCTTCAACTGAAAGCATATATGTTGAAATGTGCGGTATGCCAAGTTTCAAAAGAAGTTCAATGGTTAATTTAACGTCTGTTAGCGTTTCTTCAGGATAGCCCAAAATAACATCAGCACTAATGTTGTTCAGTCCCTGTTCTCTGAGCATTTGAACACTCTTCAAGAAATCGTCAAGAGTATGGGTTCTCCCCATTTTTTCAAGGATAGTTTTGCTGGCACATTGAAGCCCCATGCTAACACGATTTATCCCCGCAAACATATATTCTGAAACCTTTTCTTTTGTTAATGTGTTTGGGTTAACTTCAATGGTTATTTCAGCGTTATTTATAACAACAAAGTGTTTATAAACCTCTTGCATTATGCTCTTTATCAACCCGCCAGGCAAACTTGAAGGCGTTCCGCCACCGATATATATGGTTGTAACTTCATACTGTGCGCTAAGTTCTTTGCCACGAATTGCAATTTCTTTTTTGAGCGCAGAAACATAGCGGTCCTTGATTTCGTCATTGCTGACAAAACTCGTGAAACTGCAATAATTGCACTTTGAATTGCAAAATGGAATATGGATATACAAACTTAAGCCTTTTCTCACAATTTTTACCTCGCAGATATTTTACCCCACACAAAAAGAAAAGTCAACCCTTCAACAAACAAAGAAAAACCTTGGCGAGCCTGCCAAGGTTATATAATCTTTTAGATTTGAAACCTACACAACAGTTATTGTGTGGCCGTTCATATCGCTTATTATGCCATCATTAATAACATCAGTTGACGAAACAACAATGTCTTCTTCAAGTGTTACTGTTTTCCCATCAAAATCTGTTTCGTTGAACTTAGAAAGCAACCTCATCATATCTGCTGTTCTTATCTTTATCCCGGTTGCTTCAAAAGAATATCCACCATTGAACGTTGATGAGAAAATGTCAATATTGCAATGGTCAATAACTGCATCCTTTTTTAGTGTTAACGATTTGTTCCCCGTAAGCGTTGTATGTTTGATAATCAAACTTGCTTCGCCGACACAAACCGCACTATTTGAAGGTGATTGAATGGCTGAATGCTCTAAGGTTATAAATGGATATTTCCCTGCTCCGCCATCTGCAACAAGCGCATCTTCCCCTGTTGACTTAATAACACAATCGTCTTCCATTCTTATAATTGCGCTGTCATGAGCAACAAGCGCACTACCTGTGGTTTCAATATTAACCCCATGACATTCAAGGCTTCCCCCGCCAACAAAAAGCCCACCAGTTCCAGCAATTTTGCCATTTGAAATTAAAACAAAACCTGAATATTGTTTGATTAAATATGTATCGCCAGCGGTTATTGTTTTATCATTAAGATTGATTTCAAAACTTTTATCATCATTAATCTGCGTTAATGCTCCCTGAGTGAAGTTTTGTAAAACAAAAATCGTTTGGTCAGTTTGAACGCTATTTATTGCACTATTTAAGTTTGGATATCCTGTTGCGGCAATGGCAACAGTTGACCCCTCGGCAAGCGCTGTTCTTTTTTCATATCCGCAAACTGAACAAGTTTCAACATAATAATGCGTGCCACTTTCTTCAGCATAAGAAGCAACAAAAGAATGCTCCCCTTGGTCGCCAAAAACTTCATCCGTGTGCTCACAAATGGCTGGGTGCCAGTGGTATGTTGCATCATATTCCCAAATGGTTGCAAACTTGTGTTGACACTGAGCACACCCAACAAGCAAAATGCTTGGCAATGTTAAAGCCACGAGCAAGGCAAATAAAAAATGTTTTCCCTTCATCTTTTCTCCTGTGCACAGAAACTTCCTATGTTTCCCCCAGGGCTTTCGCCTGGTTTATAATTTCAACTTCATTATACCAATTTTGTAAATTGGCCGTCAAATGTTTATCTTAATCGATTTTAAGAATGGTTAAAAAAGCTTCACTTGGCAGTTCAACGCTCCCCAGCATTCTCATCTTCTTTTTACCCTCTTTTTGTTTTTCAAGAAGTTTTCTTTTCCTTGAAATATCTCCGCCATAACATTTGGCTATAACGTCTTTTCTTAAAGCCTTAACAGTTTCACGAGCAATAATTTTGCTACCTATGCTGGCCTGAATTGGAACTTCAAAGAGTTGGCGTGGAACCACCTCTTTAAGTTTTTCGCAAATTCCCCTGCCTCGCTCATAGGCTTTATCTCTGTGAACCAAAATTGATAATGCATCACATATCTCACCATTAAGCAAAATATCTAGTTTAACCATGTCGCTCTCACGATAGCCATCAAGTTCATAGTCAAAACTCGCGTAGCCATGCGTGCGAGATTTGAGCTTATCAAAAAAGTCGTAAACAATTTCACCAAGAGGCAAAATATATGTCATCTTAACCCTGGTTTTTTCAAGGTATTGCATATCTATATATTCGCCACGCTTGTTTGTTGCGAGATCCATAATTGCCCCAACATATTCTGGGGGCGTGAAGATAGACGCCTTTATAACCGGCTCCTCAATCTTTGCAACTTCAACTGCCGGAGGCATATTTGTTGGATTGCTTATGATTTCAGTTTTTCCATTTGTTTTTGTTATTTTATAACTTACGCTTGGTGCGGTTGTTATAATATCTAAGTTAAACTCCCTTTCAAGCCTCTCGGTTATAACTTCCATATGAAGAAGCCCCAAGAATCCGCATCTGAATCCATATCCAAGAGCCGTGCTGGTTTCGGGGGTAAATTCAAGCGAAGCGTCACTGAGTTTTAGTTTCATCAAAGCATCTTTAAGGAGGTTATATTTATCCCCCTCAATTGGGAAAATTCCGCTGAAAACAACTGGCAAAACCTGTCTGTATCCTGGAAGCGCAGGCGTTTGCGTTCCCTGCTCAATGATAGTGTCACCAACACGGATATCTGAAACGGTTTTGATGCTGGCAGATATATACCCAACTTGCCCGCTTTTAAGGCTCTCTGTTTCGGTGGCGGATGGCGTAAAAATCCCAACTTCTGTTATTTCAAACTCTTTTCCGGTTTGAGCCATCTTTATTTTCATGCCGGCTTTGGCCGTTCCTGAAATTATTCTAACAAGGCAAACTGCACCTTTATAGTTGTCGTAATATGAGTCAAATATTAAGGCTTGAAGTTCACCTTTATCATCACCTTTGGGCGCTGGAACTTTCTCAATTACGGCCTCAATAACCTTATCTATATTTATGCCTTCTTTGGCACTAACAAGGGGTGCATCCGAGCAGTCAATGCCAATTATGTCTTCAACCTCTTTCTTAACCTCGTTTGGTCTAGCTGACGGCAAATCAATCTTGTTGATAACTGGAATAATTTCCAAGTCATTTTCAAGGGCAAGATAAACATTTGCAATGGTTTGTGCCTCAACACCTTGGGTGCTGTCCACCACTAAAACAGCCCCTTCGCAAGCAGCAAGCGAACGGCTGACTTCGTATGTGAAATCCACGTGTCCTGGGGTGTCAATAAGGTTCAGCACGTATTCTTTGCCCTTATAGTTATATTTCATGGTTACGGGAGCAAGCTTAATGGTTATGCCCTTTTCTCGCTCTAAGTCCATACTATCTAGGAGTTGGTCTTTTTTCTCGCGGTCAGAAATAAGCCCCGTTGTTTCCATAATTCTGTCTGCAAGGGTGCTTTTGCCATGATCTATATGCGCTATAATTGAAAAATTACGAATGTTATCTAGTGTGTGTTTCATATGGATAATTTTACCGAATTTGGCTCAAATAATCAAGCATTTTGAACAACGCCACTCTATTTTTGCCATAATGATAGAAAAACTTATATTTTTTTGGCATATTTTTTTCAAAAAGTGCGTAAAATACTAGCAAAAATCAAAAATATGTTGTATCATTAATTAAATAAAATGTAAATTTTGGAGCGCTTTATGAATATTTTTCAATCTTGGATCGCAACTAAGCCAATCGCCCATCGTGGTCTTCATAATGCAGAAATCCCAGAACTTAGTTTGGCATCTTTTGAAAACGCGATAAATAATAACTACGCAATCGAAATTGATTTGCGTGCTCTTTCTGATGGAACAATTGTTGTTTTCCATGACGAAACCCTTGGAAGAATGACCGGTCAAGACGGCTATCTTTCTAACCTTAGATATGATGATATTAAGGACCTGCGCCTTCTCAAATCTAAAGAAAAAATCCCAACTTTTGCACAAACCCTTAAGTTTATTGCTGGAAGAACCCCACTCCTTATTGAGATCAAAAACATGGGAAAAGTTGGGGATTTTGAAAAGGCTGTTCTCAAAGAACTTCAGGGATATAAGGGCGAATTTGCAATTCAATCTTTCAATCCATATTCTCTTGAATGGTTCAAAATCAATGCCCCACACATCAAACGTGGTCAACTTTCTTCAAACATGAAAAATAGTGGTCTTCCATTCTTCAAACGTCTTGCGCTTAGAAGAATGAGCCTTAACAAAAAAGTAAGTGAGCCAAACTTTATTGCATACCATAGCCCAGACTTGCCAAACAAATACGTTAAAAAGTATAAAAATCTTCCTCTTATTGCTTGGTGCATAAGAACAAATGAAGAATACGATAGAGTTAAAAAACTCTGCGACAACATTGTTTTTGAAAACATCACCCCATTGGTTTAAGCAGTAAAAACAAAAGAGCGGTTGCCCCGCTCTTTTTTCTTATTCAAAATGAATTTTAACTCTTTGTTATCTCTAAGTTAAGGTTTGCAAAATCTACGCCATAATTGACATTTGCGCTATGTTCCTCATCACTATAAGCAACAAGGCAATAGTCCCTGCTTGCCCCACTTTCAATAAGCGCAAACGTTTGGAACTCGGCAATATCAATATATGCACCTGTTTCAAAAACGTAAACTTTATAAGCAACGCTATTTTTCATATATTCACTAGCAGAAGCAACCTGAACGTCTAAGCCAAAGGTTCTATCAACCGCATCCCCATTTTTAATCTTGAATGGGACAACACAAATATAAGATGAGTGGCTTGTTGTTCCAAATTCAACGCCTTCTGCTATGGTTGAACCACTATAATGAACATAGCCCTCATTCCAAGCAACCGCCTTGCTTGGCTTGAACTTTATGCCATTTTTAAGCGTCATCTTGCTTGAACCAATTTCCTTGATTGAAACTTCATTCATTTCACCAAAGTTGAAAGAATAAGCCGTTATTGTTGCTGGGGTTGTTGAATGTCTATTCGTCAAAATCAAAGCGACTGTTACCCCCGCACTAAACAGCAAAATTGCTGATGCAATTATGATGAAACTTATAACTTTTTTTGAACTCATTTTCTTTTGTCCTTATATTAATTTTAACATAAAACTGACATCGTATCAAGCAAAAATGTTAGCTGTTTTTTTGCATATCTATTTGCTTATCCCACTTAAAATTATGGAATCTATGCCTAAGTTTAACAATTCGGTTTATTTTCAATTTACGCATGGCAAAAACCTTGCCACCATTAACCGCCACCTTCTTATACATTGCTTTCCAAAGAAGATAGGCATAAACTGCATTGCTTAGAATTGCAAGATAAAGCACCATCATCGGCAAACTAGACAAATCACCCGATTGAAGTCCAATTACAAACACATTCCCCCACAGAGAAATTGAAATTAGGCTCTTAACAATTTCCATCAACCAAACTTCCTTGAAGCAGAAAGCGTTAAGGAATTTGCAAACAATAGACATACTTAGCGTTATGGCACTTAAAACCAAAGCAGTTGTTCCAAAAAGATTCAAAATGAAATATGATGCAATGGCAAGAGCAACAAACATAACACCAAAAATTGCATAGTGTTTTAGCCCCATTTTTCTTATGGTTAACTTGCCCTGCGATTGCCCGACTTTCATGTTCTTTGTCCATGAAACAATGGTGAAAATAGTTATTGGCAAGTTGATGGCAAGCGACTTAAAAATTTCTCCATATAGCCCGCTGTTATAACTTATATAGGCGTATAAGAAAACCTCAACAAGGCCAACATAATGCCCCGCCAGTTTTGCTCGTCCAATCAGTTCAATGCTTATGATGCAAACAAAAAGTTCAACGACGCTTATCCATGAACTTGGCACTAATGCCAGACATAACACCCCCAAAAGAGTGAAGATTGCATACCACCAAAATGTAAATTTCGCACTATTATATAGGTGTTTAACCATAATGGCACGACTACTCGATATTCCATACTTTGCATATAGCGTTGCATTTGAAGACGCACCTTTGGTTGCATCAACTTTGGCAACTATTAAGTTATTGCTGAAATTGTGTCTTTTTTCAACCATAATATTTTGTGTTTTATCCTCTTGTTCTATTTTTCAATAAGACTGGTTAATTTGTCTGTATAGTAAACTTTAAGTTTATGAAGCGCTCTTGTGCAAGCAACATAGAAAAGGTTCTTAAACTCTGGCAAATATTCATCTTCTTCTGCCCCACACACCAAAGCAACATCAAATTCCAGACCCTTTGCAAGATATGCAGGAATGATTAATATTTTATCACCCGCAAAGGTTTTGTCTGTTCTTGCAACAACCTTAAACTTCTTTGCTTCTTTTGTTCCATCAAGTTCATTTTTAAGGCGCTCAGCATCTGCCTCTGTTTTGGTTATAATTGCAAGCGTATTGTCTTTTGTTTTAAGTTTAATGGCATCATTAAACAAAGTTGAGCCATAAAACTTCTTTGTGTCCTTAACAATTTCAACTTCATCGCCATGTCTTTCAACTTGATTATACAAGTTTGTTTCTCCAATTATCTTTTTGGTGAAAGAGTTTATTTCAACTGTGCTCCTATATGTTTTGCTGAGATAGTTGGTTGAACATTTGCTCTTAACCCTATTTTCCATTAAAACGTTGGTTAGTTGCTCAAAATTAAGTCTGCTTGCATATGGCAAAATAGACTGGTTTTCATCTCCAAGCACTGTTATTTTTGCGTTTTTGAAAACATGAGATAATATGCGATATTGCATAACGCTATAATCTTGCCCCTCATCAATAACAACCTGTTTGATATTCTGCTGGGTTTTGATGCCAACCAATCTATCTTTAAGATACAAATATCCAGAAACGTCTTCAAACGGCAAAAGATTGCGTGAAAGGTTGTCTTGCGTGTATGCAAAAATGTCGCTGAGTTCTTTGATGGAAAGGCGTTGTGCTTTATTTGTTCCAAGTTCGTTATACACCTCTTCAACCATCTCAACAAACTTATTGCGATCATCAAAAAGTTCAACATAAAACTCTCTTGGTTTGAGCTTAGAAAGCGTCATTTCAAGCGTCTTTTTAATTTTTGAAATGGCAGATGTTTTTTCTCCGAGTTTGATGCTAAGATGAATCAAAACCTTTTCAATAATTTGTTGGCCTTGCTCCTTAAGTGTTAACCCACTTTGATCAATTGTTGAAGCAAACTTAGCAAGGAATTCTTTGCCAATTATGGTGTTGCCATCAACAACAACATCTTCAACTGAAAGCATTTTGTGTTTGCGTTTTTCTATGTATTTTTCAAGCAAACGGATGAACACGCTTGATTGTTTGAGGCGTATTGAATTTTTGGCAACAACGTCTTCTTTTTCAACTCCATTTGTTAAGTAAATTGTTTCATAGAGATCGCTTAAATTACCCTTAACCTTAAACTCGGTTAAGAATGCAGCAACAAAGTCTGCAAAAGTTGTTTGGTAAACATTATCTTCACCAATCTCTGGCAAAACCTCGCTGATATAATTTGAGAAAATGTCATTTGGAGAAAGAATCAAAACGTTGCTATTTTTAAGGCTTTCTTTATAAGCATATAGCAAAAAGGCCACTCTATGAAGTGCAACGCTGGTTTTTCCACTCCCTGCCGGCCCGCTAACGACCATAACATCGCTATCAAGGCGCCTTATGATCTTGTTTTGCTCCTTTTGGATGGTCATAACGATATTTCGCATTTTTGTTGAAGCATGACCTTCCAATATCCCCTGCAAAACATTATCTATAACTTGCAAAGATGTATCAAAAACCTGAACTATGTTTTCGCCGTCAAGTTTATATTGCCTTTTAAGAACAATATTGCCTTCAATCCTGCCATTTGGAGTGTCATAATAAGCCTTCCCTAGCTCAAAATCATAAAACATTGAAGAAATTGGTGAACGCCAATCATAAACATAAAAATAGTTGCCGTCATCAAGCGTTGCAATGCCAAGATAGATTGGGACAACCTCGGTTCCATCATCAAAGTCTATTCTTGCAAAATATGCACTTTTGAGCATTCTATGATATGCGAAAAGCCTGTTTTTTGCATTAACGCTAGTTGCCTCACGGCGATTTACACTGAGCTTAACCTCTGCCCACTCATAATCGTCCATCCTATTATCCCAAGCATAACGCAAATCTTCACTGATTTTCTTTTCGATATCGGTTAGCATTTCTTCGTTGCCGGCAATTTTCTTCTGCAAAATATAGAGAACCGTTTTGAGATAATCCCTTTCCTTTTTAAGTTCAAGGTCGCTAATCATTTTTGTTTCCCCCTTTTCTTTTGCTATATGGTTCTGGAACTTTGATGTTTTTCTCCGCCCCATTTTCACTTGGAACATAATACACGTGATCAGCAATGCTATCTGGCAAATATTGTTGCAAAACAAAGCCACCATAGTCATGTGGATACTTATATTTAGCACGTTTTTCGTTCATGTAATTATAGTTCTTAAGATGCCCTGGAACAGCATCATTAAAGGTTGTTTCAACATCGTCTTGCGCCTTATGCATAGCAAGCAAAACGCTGTTTGATTTTGGACTAACGCAAACATAGATTATTGCGTGGCTAAGACTTAAAAGCCCCTCTGGAAGCCCAATTTGCTGATAGGCCGTCATTGCACTGGTTACAACCATTAACGCATTTGAATTAGCAAGCCCAACATCTTCGCTTGCGTGGGCAATCATTCGGCGGAAGATAACAAGCGGATCACAGCCACTCTTAATAAGCCTATGCGCCCAATAAAGTGCGCCTTCTGGGCTTGAGCCCCTAAGGCTCTTGCAAAACGCCGAAAGCATATCATAATAAACGTCATTATCAAGGCTCATAACCCTGCCTTGCATACACTCTTTTGCAACATTTTCGTCAATTTTTATTGCACCTTTCTGCATCTTTGTTGACATAACTGCAAGTTCCAAAGCACCAAGGGCAACCCTAACATCCCCAGAGGAAGCGTTAGCAAAATAGTCAATTGCTTCTGGAGAAATATCTATTTTAAGAGCGCCATATCCCCTTTCTTTGTCTTCAATGGCGCGTTTAAGCGCTGTTATAACGTTTTGTTTTGAAAGAGGCTTAAACTCAAAAATACGGCATCTTGAAACAATAGCCCGAGTCATGCTGACAAATGGATTTTCAGTTGTTGAACCAATGAAAACAATATATCCCTTTTCAATGGCCTCCAAAACCGCATCACTTTGGCTTTTAGACCATCTGTGGCATTCGTCAAGCAAGAAATAGGTTTTTTGCCCAAACATCTGCAGATGTTTTTTTGCTTCGTCTATTTCCTTTTTTGCATCTCCAACACCAGAAGACACGGCATTAAGAACAACAAACCTGCTATTAGTTGTTTTTGCAATGATCGAAGCAAGCGTTGTTTTCCCCGTTCCTGGAGGGCCATAAAAAATGCAACTGCCCATTTGGTCAGCCGTTATGATCCTTCTTAATGCACAGTTCTTGCCAACAATATGCTCTTGCCCCAAAAATTCATCAAGACTTCTAGGACGCATCCGCTCAGCAAGGGGCATGGTTTCTCTGTTTTGTATATCTGTCATCATAACCTCTTGTGTAATCAAAATTTAACGAATATATTATAACAATAAAAAATGAATTAAACAAATAAAGTGAGGCCACCAGTAAAAATAACTAACATCTAATTAGCCTTTTGCTTTCAAGGAACTTGAACCAGTTAAAAACAATTCTCATTCTGCGCTTGCAATCATCAAAATAAGAAAAAACATTTTTTGTTGCAATAATCTCATGCTTCTGCAATTGATTTAATGGTTTTTTATTTCTGAGTAAGGCACCATAAACAAGGCAGTCCGCTTTAAGCCCATATGATTTTTGTCTAGCAAATACCCCACCATGTTTAATCAGCTTATCCAGCCTGAAACAATGGTTAATGTCAATAATCAGTGACACGAGCAACGCACGCAAAAACAAATAGTAGAAAACATTGCATTCCTTTTTGAAAAAGACACCGCGCCTTGTCATGTCATTAAAAAATGCAACAGCATTAAACCCCGCATCTTTCAAACAATTTGTTGCAACGAAGGTTGCAACATACTCAACAAATGGAGTGCCATTAACCCCACGATACCGGCAATAAAAACACTTCGAGTCTAAATTAGAGAGAAATTTTGCAAGGTTTTTTATTTTTGCATATTCCATTTTTGCAAATTTTTCATAATAATTAAGTTTTGAAAAGTGCAGTTTTAGATTAATTTTAGACAGATAATACATATAAGGAATTGCTTTTATATGAAAATATTTCACGTGATACATAACATCTATTTTTTGCAATTTCCCACCATACAAATTAATTTTTTTGCTACTATTTTGAATATATTTTGCATTTTTGCAGTTTTTTAGCATATAATTTGTCACAAAGCTACAGTTCTCAAAACTTAAAGGCGATAGCCGTGAAGGGTAAATTATAACTAATAATACAACTTCAAATGCTGTTAAGATGAGAAAATATACCATAATATTATGTTTGACATAACACTAAAAAATAAAACAAAAAAGAAAAGGCTGTTGCCTTTTCTATAAGTCAGTCTATAAGCCGAGTTCTGTTTTAGATGATAATCAATCTCGACGCTGTGTTGCCACAACGCTCTTGCGATATACGGGAACTAGCAGGCGACCTTAACATTCCCAATCTTGCACCACACGGAGTTTACAGCAAAACTATGTCACCATAGCTTTGAGTGGGCTCTTACCCCACTTTTCCACCCTTGCCCCTGGCCGAAGCTGGTTGGCGGTTTATCTCTGTTGCCCTTTTCCTCAGATCACTCTGGCTTGACGTTATCAAGCGTGCTGCCTTTTGGTGCTCGGACTTTCCTCACTCATTTCTGAGCGCTATCATCTGGCTAACTCAACAATATTATACATATTTTTGCGGTTTTGTCAAGTGCCTCAATCATTATTTGCGATTTCTAGGTTGCCATTTCCTTAATTCTTTCTCTTATTATTTCTAACGCACTTTTTTCAATTCTGGAAACATATGAGCGTGAGATGCCAAAAATTTTAGCAATTTCTTTTTGTGTTTGCGGGCGATTGCCAAACAGCCCATATCGCATTGAAACAACATCTCTTTCCCGCTCATCCATTTGAGTTAAAACAATGCTGCAAACCTTTTCAATCATGAGATTCTTTTCAACACTGCTAGATACGCTTTCTTCACCATCCTCACTTAAAACATCAATAAATGATATTGCATTGCCATCCTTATCCGTGCCTATGCTTTCCTCCAAACTAACCTCATTTGAATATTTGCGTTGACTTCTAAGCATCATTAATATTTCATTGTCAATACACCTGCTAGCATAGGTTGAAAAGCTGTTTTTTGTTTCACTGTTATAAGTTTTAATGGCCTTCATTAGACCGATAGATCCAACACTAATTAAATCGTCTTGATCATTATAGTTTTTATATTTTTTTGCCATAAAAGCAACCAATCTTAAATTGTGTTTTATCAATAATTCTTCAGCTTCCTTATCCCCCTTTTTTAATTTCGCAAACAACTCCTTTTCTTCTGAATTTGAAAGAGGTTTTGCAAACGAGTTTTTGCCTCTTATCATGCCAGTGAAGAAAAACAACTTAGAAAACAGTTTAATTATCCATTCAAACATATTTTTGCCCCCAAACAAGCCTATTCAAAAATTTGTCAAATTAGAACAAAAAAGAAACACTTTTGTGTTAAAAGTGCCTTTTTTGTGTATTTTTATGTCATTAAGCTAAATTTTTGCAGTTTTATTTTCTTAAAATGTCGCCCGCTTGGAGTTTTAGTTCGCGATCTGGATACACAATAACTTTTTCCTGAACCAGCTTAGCATCTTGAACACTATTGCCCTTACTGTCAACAATTTTAGCAACCTTAAATGTTTTGTTAAACTCGTCCCCCGGGCTTAATATTTCAAGCGTGTCGCCAACACTGAATTTATTTCTCTGCTCAGCAACAACGCCTTCACCTTCCATTCCCAAAACCTTGGCAATAAAAACGCTCTCTTGGATTTGACTGCTTGATTCATAGTTTTGCCTTAGCTTTTCATCATTAAGCATAAAACCAGTTGTATATGCCCTATGGCTTGCTTTATATAACTCATCTTTAAGTTCCTTTGGCAAAACATATGGCTTTCCCTCTTTTTGTGATTTGTATAGCAAATCAAGTGCGCGCCTATATGAATTGATTACGGTTGCAACGTAATATGGGGATTTCATTCTGCCCTCAACCTTAAAGCTCGAAATTCCAGCATTTGAAAGTTTATCAAGATATTCAATCAAACACATATCTTTACTATTTAAGATATATGCACCACGCTCATCTTCCTCAATACTTAGCTTGTCATTTGGGCGTTCATCTTCAACAAGGCTATAATGCCACCTGCATGCCTGAACACACTCTCCATGGTTGCTATCTCTGCCTGTTAAATAATTTGAAAGCAAACATCTTCCACTATAACTTATGCACATTGCACCATGAACAAAAGTTTCAACCTCAATGTTTTTTGGAAGAGATTTAACAATTTCGGTTATTTCTTCAAGGCTAAGTTCCCTTGCAAGAATAATGCGCTTTGCCCCAAGTTTTGCCCATGCATTTGCCGAAAATTTATTCGTTGTGTTTGCTTGTGTTGAAACATGGATTGCAAGCTCTGGCTCATGCTCACGAATAAACATAAACATTCCAAGATCACTGACTATGCATGCATCAATTTCCGCATCTTTCAAAACTTTAAGATATTTCTCAAGACCATTAAAATCTTTGTTGCGTGCAAAAACGTTTAATGTTACATATGCCTTTTTACCAAAACTGTGAACAAGCGCCACACCCTCTTTAAGTTCTTTGTCTTCAAAGTTGCCCGCATACGCCCTAAGCCCATAATTCTTGCCAGCAAAATACACAGCATCGGCCCCAAAATACAATGCAGTTTCAAGTTTTTCACGGTCGCCCGCAGGCGCAAGAAGTTCTATTTTCTTCATTATTATCTCACTTTTTAGTTTTTTTGCGTTAATTTTTGCGTTTTTTTTGCAATGAGTATGCCATCTTCAATTTCTTTTATTTCAACGCTTTCAAAAGCGCTTTCATTTTCACACATCTCTATAAACTCACGAAGCCTATAGGTTGTTGAACGGTGCTTTTTTGGTGGCTCTCCATAAACATAGCCAAAGAACAAAACATCATCAGCAACCATTGTTCCGCCATCTTCAAGCAATTTTAATATATATGGCAAAAGTTTTGGATATTGCCCCTTTGATGAATCAAGAAAAACAAAGTCAAACGTTTCTCCATTTTTTACAAGGTCCTCAGCAACAGCAAGGGCATCCCCAACAATAATACTAGCTCGTGATGCAAGGCCAGCTTGTTTCAAGTTTTCTTCCGCTTCGCTTGCCCGATCTTTATCTATCTCAACCGTAACAATTTTTGCTGTTGACGCGTTAAGCATTGTTATTGCGCTTACCCCAACAGCCGTTCCAAATTCCAAAATTCTTTTGGGGTTAAGTTCTTTAACAACGCCCTCCAAAAACTTGCCAGTTTCGGTGCGAATAACGGGAATATATTGCCCCCTATATTCTTTTCGCATTTGCTCAATATTCATCTTACACCCTATAAATAATTGGCAAAATCATTGGGTTTCGTCTTGTTCTCTTAAAGAAGAAGTTTCTAAGCGGGCGCCTTATTATATTTCTAAGCTCGTTAAAATCTTTTTGCT
The DNA here is from genome assembly GCA_017444895.1 of Clostridia bacterium. GTDB lineage: Bacteria > Bacillota > Clostridia > Christensenellales > UBA1242 > UMGS2070. The sequence continues at coordinate 21,531 of JAFSVR010000039.1, read as the reverse complement.
CCTTCATATCAACAGTTTTAAGAGTGTCAAGCAGAATGCCCTTGGCCTCTTCAACCAAAACTTCCGCTTCCTGAGTGTAAACAAATCCACGTGTTATCATGTATGGTTCGCTGAGAAGTTCGCCCGAAACACTGCTACACCCAACAACAACAATAACAAGACCATCTTCGCTGAGAAGTTTTCTATCTCTCAAAACAACAGATCCAACATCGCCAATCCCAAGCCCATCAACCAGCATTTCACCAGCCTGAACTTTGCCTTTAATGCTCATACCACGCTTTCCAACCTCAACAACCATTCCAATTTCTGGAATAATAATATTGTGTTTGTCCATACCAAGCTTCTCGGCAAGGTTAGAATGCTCTTTAAGATGCCTATATTCCCCGTGGACTGGAATAAAATACTGTGGTTTTAAGAGGCTGTGAATAATCTTTAATTCCTCTTGGCAAGCGTGTCCAGAAGTGTGCACATCATCGTGAATAACAATTGCACCCTTACGATACAGATTGTTTATAACCCTGTTTACCATATTCTCGTTGCCCGGAATTGGAGTTGAACTGAAAATAACAGTATCATTTTCGCCAATTTCAAGACGTGAAAACTCCCCATTTGCAAGGCGTGAAAGTGCACTTGTTGGCTCGCCCTGGCTTCCAGTTGAAAGAACCAGAACGTTTTTGTCTTCAAGGCTTGGCACCTTTTCAACATCAATAAACACGCTCTTATCAAACTTAAACTCACCAATTCTCATTCCGGCATCAATGTTGTTGATCATACTTCTGCCAACAACCGCCACCTTTCTGCCGTATTTAATGGCAAGGTCAACAATTTGAGAAACACGATATATGTTGCTTGAGAATGTTGCAACAAAAATTCGGCGTGTTGCGTTATCAATAAATATCTTTTCCAGTTTTTTGCCAACGCTTGATTCGCTCATTGTGTAGCCCGGACGCTCAACGTTTGTGCTCTCACACATCAAAAGCAAAACACCCTTTGAACCAATTTCGCTTATCCTTGGAAGATCAATCATCTCCCCATCAATAGGCTCCATATCAATCTTAAAGTCGCCCGTGTGGAAAACAACGCCAGCAGGCGTTGTTATTGATAGCGCCATTGCCCCAGCAATTGAGTGGTTAACCTTTATGAACTCAACGGAAAAACAACCAAGCTTAACAACACTTCTTGGCCTTACAACGTTCATCTTAACGCCCGTTATCTTATGCTCTTCAAATTTATTTTCAAGAAGCGTTAAAGTAAGTTTACTTCCATAAACAGGAACCTTAACGTCCTTAAACAAATATGGTATTGAGCCAATATGGTCTTCGTGGCCGTGAGTTATAACCAGCCCACGAATTCGGCTTGCATTTTCCTTAACATATGTGAAGTCTGGAATAACAAGGTCAACGCCCGGCATATCCTCGCCTGGAAAAGCAAGGCCACTATCAATGATGATAATATCTTCCCCATATTCAAGCGCCGTCATATTTTTCCCAATCTCACCAACCCCGCCAAGAAAAACAACTTTAAGGGCATTGTGCTTTGTTTTGAGGAGCTTGTTTTGGGTTATAACCATCTCGTCATCATTAAGCTCGTCTGCCATTTGCGTTTTTGGCTGTGGACGTGGTTGTTGTTTTGGTTGTGGCTTTTTATAAACAGGCTTGCCACCAGCCTCATAATAAGTTTTTGCGTGAACATTTTCTTCAGCATTAAAAACCCTTTTCTTTGTTTGCCCCGCCTGAACTGGCGCTGGAGAAACAACAGGGGCCTTCGTTGCGCCCACGCTGTTTTGTGGTTTATTCTCTATCATTATTCATTCCCTTTATTTTCAAATGTCTTTTCAATCTTTTTTGGTTCAACGATTATTGTTTCAGTTAAATAATATCTTTTGCCTTCTGTGTTATAGTAGTTTATTGTTTTGAAGATTGCAATTATAACCGTTGTTGCAGGAAGCGATATGAGCAAACCTACACCAATGGTGAAAACCCCAAAGAACACATTAACAAACAGAACAGTCAAATTAAGAACAATTGCCCCACCCAAGGTTCTTGCAAAAGCTTTGTTTGTCATTTTTCCGCTCATTTTAAGGGCCTTTGTGGCCGTTTTTCTCTCTTCCACCATTAATGGCGCAAAGGAAGCAAGAATTGTCGTTTTAAGGCTCATTAATACGATTGAAATTGCAACAAATACAGCAAGCAACAACATTGTTAGGAAAACACCTTTGCTGAAAATTAGATATAAGCAGAACAGAAGCCCTTCAAGGATAACAAAAACAATATCAAAAAGAAGTTTTAGCCCTGCATACTTAGATGCTTTGCCAAGATTTGAAACCAAAGTTACTGTATATCCCAGCCCCGTTAAACTCGAAACGCGGTTGCTGGTTATAACAATTAGTGTGTATTCCGCAACATTAACAGCAAAGATTGGAAGCAAAATTGCCGAAACAACAAACCCTATAATGCTTGGCCAATACACGCCAAAGTTTCCGCCAAGAATGTTAAGAAAACTCAGTATTATCTCTTTGAATGTTTCATTAAGTTCGCTTGGTGATGTGTATATATGTTCAAAAACTTCAGTTATCTTAGCAAAAAAGCCATTGCTTTCAAGAAGTTTTATGGTTGGCAATGCAATCAAGCCAGAAAGCAAAGAGAAAACAACAACGCATAAACACATATATGCTAACTGTTTCCACACCCAAACAAAATTATTTGCAAAAATTTTACATGAATTCTTATAAGACATAATTATCCCCTTGTTTTGATTATTAATACTTTCAAAAACAAAATAAAATGTGTTACCCCATAAGGCAACCAAATTAAAATATTGAAAATAAAAAACAAATTACAATCAATATATTATTTTATCTAAAACAGTATTCGTTACGAAAATTATACACAATTGTAAAGAGAAAATCAAGCGTTTTTGATAAAGATTAAAAAATGAGCATAAAAAAGGACGGGGTTCCCCCGCCCTTTTGTTTATTGCTTTTATGTTATTCTTTTGCTGAAACAGTGTATGTGCCATTTAGATTTTCTGCAACATCATAGCTTGTAGTGTCAACATATTCTGTTGGATCAGCTGAGAATGTTCCACCAGTGATTACTGGTGCAACGGCATCTTCGCCAAGCGCAACTTCAAAGTTGTTGAAGTTTCCACCATTAATTTCAAATGTGTTGGTTGTTCCCATCTTAACAATCTTTCCATTGAATGTTCCGCTATTAACAATTATTCCATTCGTTGCATTAGAGCCAACATACAAATCTCCCTTAGCAGAAGTTATGGTTGTGTTTGAAACAGTTGTTACTGCTGTTGCTGTCTTATAAGAATAGATTCCGTATGTATCGCTTGTGATAGTACATCCTGAAACAGTTGTTGCCCCAGTGTTGTAAAGTTCAATAGCAGCAGCAGACCATGCTTCGTATGAAGAATTGATGTTAACAAATGTGGTATCTTGAATATCTGCGCTACCCCAAACTTCAATACCCTTCATAAGGATATCACCGTTAGCATTGCTCTTTTGACCATCAACATAGCAACCATTCATATTAAGATGACCTTTTCCTGCAGCTACCGCAATCTTGTTGTATTTTTCAATAACAACATTAATCAAATTAACAACAGTGTCTGCATGTGTGCCAGAGCTAATACAAACAACTGAGTGGTTTGAGTTTGTTGCAGCATTATTACCAAACTCGCTCAATTTAACATTTTCAATTGTTACATTGATTGCGGCACTATCTTTTCTGATATAAAGATCATTATATCCATTTGAATTGTTGGTTCCATAGATTGTGTATTTTGGAGAACCATTGCCATTTGTTGCCCCTGTTATTGTGAGGTTTTTATCAATTGTTATTTCTTGCCCGCCAGTTAATGAAACTCTATCGTCATTAACGACAACGATTGTATCACCATCCTGAGCCGCAGCAACGGCTTGTGCTAATGATTGATATGTTGTTAAGCCAATTCTTGCAACAATACCCTCATCAAATGTTGGTTCAACAACATCATAAGCATCTGCAAGAGCCTGCTCTTCAGTTGCTTCTTGAGCCGTTTCAATTTGAGTTGCAATTGCTGCAGCAACAGCTTCTGAACCGCCAGTTGCTTCAGTTGTTACAACACCGGCACTAATAGTAACTGTTGATTGAGCGTTCTTTTCGCCCTCAGCATCGGTTGTTTGAACATAGAAACTTGTTACGGCTGTGTCAAATGTTACGGTTGGAAGTTCAACAGTTGGTTCAACTGCAACTATAACATCATTTGCAACAACGTGGATGCCACCAACTTGGGTGTTATCGTCATTTGCAACAAGAACACGTCCAGCTGCAACTTTGATGAATGTAACTTTTCCGCTCTCACGATAAGATGAATTGCCAACTGCAATGATGTTAACAGTGTTTGCATCACCATAGTGATGAACAGTGTCATTTGGAGCATTGATTGTTAAAATTCCGCCATTAGTTTTAATTGTTACTTCCTTAGCAGCCCCATTGTTAACATATTCAACCTCGGCAATTGTTGTATTGTTTCCAACATCAACACCTGAATTAGTTGTAACCTTAACACCATTTAATGCATTGTTTTGTACAAGATAAACTGAGCATGGAACACTTGTTAAATCCAACACGCCTGTATTGATTGCTGAATTTTGCTCATTTGGTTGCAAAATGTAATATGTGTCATAAATATTAACTGGATTTGCTGGTTGTGCTGTTGAAATATAAACAATGTCGTCAGTTTCAACATCAACATAACCAACAATGTTGTTAACACTATCCCAAAGAAGAGGTTTCTCGTTTGCTGGATCCATTGTCATAAGAGTGTCCAGTGCAACGATATCAATATTTTGAGTTGCAAGATAGTCAACAACTTGTTGCATATAAATTGGCGTCGTTTGCATAGAAGCCAGCGCCCTATTTACATAATACAACTCAGTAAACCTTGCTTCCAAGGTTACGTTTCCACCAATAAATGCATATTTTTCAATCTTATGGTCTGTTCCCTCAATAAACCAACCAACAAAAACATCTTGGTTCGCATCTTTAATTTCAGGAAGATTTGTTAACCATTGAGTTGATAAAACATTAATTGATTCTGGGGATGTTTTGAACAAGTCCTCAGCATCGTCGTAATCAAGAGTTATGGTATATTCAGCTGCTGTTGCATTTTGTCCTGGATCACCTTGATCACCTTTAAGGTCTTCAACAGCGATTAGATTATTCCATATTCCATCATTATTTGGAGTTTTATATCTCCATTGAATTTGGCCATCAGCAACCTGGAATTCAACCTCTTTTCCGTCAACTCCTGGATTACCTTGTGGACCTTGTGGGCCTTCTGGACCTTCTGGACCTTGTGGACCTTGTGGGCCTTCTGGACCTTGTGGACCTTCTGCGCCTTGAAGAGCGCTTACTGCAATGATGTCGTGCCACTCAAAGTCGTTTTCACCTTGTTGAGCAACATAACGCCATTGAAGCACGCCATTATTAATTTGAACAGTTATTTCATGGCCATCTGCACCTGGGTCGCCTGGATCACCTGGGTTCCCCTTAAGAGCGGCAAGAGCGATAAGGTTTTCCCAAGCACCGTTATCCCCTGGTGTTTTATATCTCCATTGGATGTAGCCACCAGCAACCTGGAACTCAACTTCCCTACCATCTGTTCCCGGTTCACCTTGCTCGCCTTGCTGGCCCTGCTCACCTTGCTCGCCTTGTTGGCCTTGCGCACCTTGATCACCCTTGAAAGTATCTCCAAGTTGATTTTTAAGGTCATCAATTGAGATAATGCCCTTCCATTCCTTGCCATCGGCTGACCACTCAACGTATTCATCGCCGACTCTAACTTGAACGTTATCCGCGTTCACATTAGCGTCACACGCTGAAAACACAAATGCGAGAGGAAAAACCAAGAGCAATGCAATGACAAGCATGATTTTTTTGATTTTTTTCATAATATTCCCCCTTTTATGATTATCATATGTAATTCTATTCAAATTTTACAAAGCAGTCAAACAAAAACATCAACTTTCGCAAAATTGTTTCCTTTATTACTATATAATAAAAGCGCCAAGGTCGTTCTTTCCTTAGCGCTTTCTGTGTTTGTTCGCTTTGCATGATTTGCAAAAATTTTTTAATTATTTTTTATTGACGCAATATAGTCAATGAGTTCTTCCCTAGAAAGACAAGAAAAATCTTCTGCCACAGGATGCGGGCGTAAATTTCCAACGCTTTCTGATGGCTCTTGAACAGCTTCTTGAGTTTCTTGTTCTTCTTTGATCTCTGCTTCAATTGCAGTTGCCACTTCCTTTTCAGAAACGGCAACAACTTCAGGTTGTGGTTCTTGATTGCTTTCCTCTTTGTTTTCCTCAACAGCCTCTATTGATGGTGTTATTTGTGCAACTGGCTCTGCAAATTGTTGGGTTGTCTTGTTGTTTTCAATATATTTGGTAACCACTTTTTGTGGTGCACTTATAATTCCCAAAACAACAAAAACTCCACACATTGCGGTTGTTACATCCATAACAAGAGAACTGTCAATTTCAAACCCAAATTTATCCCCTAAAATTCTTGCGACCAAAAGGATTGCACTGACTAAACTTATCCAGAAATTATATGTTTTCATTTTGTCTATGATATGCATAGTTCCTCCTTATTAGGCATTGTTTGACCTACTTAGTGTGTAGTAATAAACATCTCCCCACGCATCCCCAAGATAGTATGCATAGGTTGTGTCGCTCTTAAGCGCAGAAATTGCTTGATTCTTGCTCAAAGTTCCAAGATAATCCAAAACCAACTTAACTTTATATTCTTGTTGAAGATTTTCTTGCTCAGGGACATAACCATAATTAGAATTTAGCTTCAAATTGCTCTCTAAATTCTTTTGGTCTTTTTCCCTTTTTTCAAGAGCATATTCAGCTTCAAGTTGCTTAACTTTATTGTTAAATTCAGCAACCTCTTTTTTCTTGCTTTCAAGCGCATTAAGTTGTTTTTGAATCTCGGCTTCAACCTCGCTAGCATAGTCTAAGTCAAGAGCCTCGAGAGCATTTTCTTTGGCTCTGTTGAGGCTGTCAATTTCACTATCAATGCGAGAAATATTCTCACTTAAGCCTGTTGCCAAATCCGTAAGTTCTTTCGCTCTTTCCTTCTCAATGCCATCAAGTTGGTTGATGATGATGCTTGAACGAGCAAGTCCACGCCTAAGCGCTTGGTTTTCAGCTGAAGTGCTTGCATTGTCATAGATGCTGTTGATTTTCTCAGCATCCCTTTCGCTTGCGCTTTGCCTAGCCCCAACTTCTTCTTGCTTTGCATCAATCCTTTTTGAATATTCTTTTTCGGTTGAGTTTTTCAGATTATTATATTTCCCACCAAGTTTTTCTTGGGCATTTCTTCTGATCTCTTCATAGGAAGCATCTGGCATTTCAAGCGTCTCAAGGCCCAAAGAGGTTTGTGTTCCGTCTTTTTGGGTTGCAAAATATTTATCCACCTTCTCAAGCTCAGCAAAAATATTGTTTGAGTTTGGATTGATACCCATTTCCTCAGGATACTTTATTGACGATGAAGCCTCAATTATATTTGAACCTGCCTTATATTCACCAGAATTTTCCACCGGTGTTTCAGGCTCTGTTTGGCCGTTTGGCTCATTTTCGTTTAATATTCTGATCGCCTCTTCTTTGGCCTTTTTCTTTTCTTCATTTTCATCTGCAAAGGCTTTAAGTTTATTTAATTCTGAAATCACTTTTGCCATATAAAACTCCTTCTTTAATTTTGTTTTGAATTAAAAAACAAACCATCTCTATTGTTTTCAGTTCAAATTTTTCATTTGATTTTAACACTTATTGTTTCTCCTATCCTCACAACTGAAACGTCTTGCGTTACAGGCAATATCTCATCTGCAACAAACTGGGCATATTCTTCATTTGAAATTGCACCGTGAAGGCTTATAACCCGAGAATAAACCTTGTTTGCTTTGGAATAATAAAGCGTTGCTTTTTTGTCTTGCTTAACAAAGCCATTAACAATATCGCTTTTGCCAAGTTTTCTTATTCTTGTTGAAAAAACCATCATCTTTCCCCCTTAACCATAAGATTAAGTTTCATCTTAACTTTCTCATTAACACCACTTCCAAGCGGGCTGAATTTTTTATATTCAACTTTTATGTTGTTTCCCACTCCGCTCTCAAGATTTTCAAGATAGCATTGAGATTTGTTCAAGTTTATTGCCACAATCTTGTCTGCCCCCGCATCATTGAATATAAGCAAAGTGTCTTTAAGAAACTCAAAATCATCTGGAACAAAAGAGATATGTGTTAATATATCGTCTTCAAAAGATGTCAAAGTTGCATAATTCACCATAAAAGTAACACCAAATGTGTTGCCACTAAATTGCTTGATGCAATAATTGAAGTCTGGCGAAACCCAAATTTTTATTTCGTCTTCATAAGGAATATTGAACCTGACTAGTTCAGGCAAGAAATAAGAGTTAAGCATTGATCCGCCATAAAGTGAACTCTTTTGAGAGTAAATAACTCGGCCAGCGCCATAAACACCTGCTGAATTGGTCATCAAATCATAGGCCATTGACTGTCCAACTGGCGTTGACAAAGTCCCATCAGCATCAACAACCTGAACTCGTGAAAAACCGCTGATACCGTTGATACAGGCGCTAATGGTTATAAAATATAACTCGCTATCTGTAACGTTGTTGTGGTAAGTCGCAACCGCCTTATCCATTGGAGATATTGTTGTTGAAACCGAAGTTTCAAACACCAAACTATCCTCTATAACTTTGCCAATTGCACACTGCCCAACGTTGTTAGAATCAATCCCGCCAATCATAACTTTTCCCGCCTTGGAACACGTTAAATCTAGGCTGGATAGATTAAACGAAAAACCTGAAATGGCCGTTTGGTCAAGCGTTAAACTTTCAAGGTAAAAATTCCTAACCACATATGCTTTGATATATGGGCTTGTGTTCAATTTGCTAATGACAATATCCCCCGCCATCAAAACTTGAACAACATTTGAAAGTGAAAAGGCTGAAGCATCAACTTGCCTGATAAGCAGGTTTTCGTTTTGATAAAGATAAAAAGTGCTATTATGAACAAAGCCTATAAGCCCACCATCTTTGGACTTATATCTTTGAGTTGAGCTGTTAAAAGCTGCCTCAAACGGGCAACCAACAAAATCTCCAAACGAATGTGCGTAATGCTCGCTAGCATAGGTTATGTCTGCATCAGTTCCATTGTCTTTAACACTAGATATTGAACTGACATAACTATCAACAAAAATAGTATTGTTTGTGTTTTTGGCAATAACTGCCGATTTTGAGGTGCCCCCACGCAGATATAGACCATTAAGTCTTATAACTGGTTTGCTATCGGCAAAAACCAAAAACTCATAGGCCGTTCTTGCGCCCAAATCTCCTTCAAAAGATAAAACCACTCCATCATCAACAATCCTTGTGGTTTTTGTTGATAAAACAGGGTTTGGATTTTTGAGAGATCCCCTATAAATTGGCTCATTTGGTTGCAGGTTTGCCCCACAATCAAAATATAAATCCGTGTTTGAAAGCGCATTTTCTCCCAAAAGTTGCGAAATGAGCTTATTATCTCCTGCAACAAATTTTGCACCATCTCCGTTATCTTGAATATCAAGATAGATGGTCATCCTAACAACCATTTCATCCCCACTAGATTTTGTTATCTTAACGGGGTTTCCATCGTCATCTAAAAACCTAACTCTGTTATATACGTTCGGATTAGATACATTGTCGCTGGCAAGCCCTATTTCATAGAATTCAAGTCCAACAGCATCATTAACCCCAAAACTCACGCTTCGTGTGGCAAATATATCTCCGCTTAATACGTTGTTTTGAACTGTTTCAGTTGTGCAGGCATAAATGGCACAAAAATCCTCAAGTTTTTCAGCATTTGCATCCATTTCACTGCTCCCAATTCCAAAAGCAAAATACCCAGAATATGGTTGTAGATTTTTAATTTTTTCAAACACCGTTTTGTGCATTGTATTAAATGCCGTGAAAATCTTGCCGTTTACAAAAACCTCACATTTATTATGTAAACCTATTCTCATATCTCCCTCCTATTCATACACCGTTGCCGTGATAGAAACATCACAAACAAGAGTGTCAAAAAGTTTTTTTGAAAAGGCCGGAATAATTGTGTAGACAATATAGTTGTTGTCTTCATCATCTGTTGCAACAATATACCTGCTGGCATCATCACTAGCAAACGCCCTAACCTTTTTGAACGTTGCGTTTGGAAGCGCAATGCTCGTTTCGGCAGACAGCACATAATTTTCTAGCGTTTTGAAAAACACTCCCCCATTTTTAACATAAACAATAACCAAGCACTTTTCACCACTATCTGTGCTAGATAAAATGCAAACAGAGTCAACATTTTGTGCAACCAAACTTTGAGTGTTTGATCCAACAACTGCATAATAAAGGTCTTTGTCTTCATCAACATAAGCACAGATAAGAGGCTTTGAGTTGTCAAAAACGTTGTAGCAAATTGCATGGGTTGTTGCCCTTAAAAACTCAGTAAAAGAACTTGCCCATGTTTTTGGATTATCAATGGCAGTTGTTGCAATATAAATTTTCCCATTTTTTATGTAGCTCACTGCTAAGTTGTTATCAACACTGCACGCACGCAATTCAACGGTTGTTGATGTTGTTTCTTTTGTTGTGGCGCCAATAACGATAAGGCTAACAAAGTTTAGCGTTGCGCCAGAAGTTGAGTCAATGCTAAGTTTCAAATCAGCACTATCACCATTTGAAATTAAACCAACGCCTTGCAAGCAAACTTGATTGTTCCCAACACTCAGAACATCTCCCTGGCTGCATATTTCCACGCCACCCAGAGAAAGATGAGCATCAAGGTTTTGGGCGCTTGTTGCAGTAATTTCAAGATGTAAAAAGAAAGAAATATTTTTCCCTTGTGTGGAATAAATATTTCCAAATTCCAGTTCATATCCGCCACCCAGGGCCTCACTCATTCCAGTTTTTGTTATTTCAAACAAATTGTTGTCTGAACTTGTTTGAAAAGTTGAAAATGTTGCGAACCTTTTTTCAAGGTCGCTCACCTTTTGATAAGCAATTTTCCCATAGTTCATAAGCCACCCCCTAGCCCCTATCACTCATTGAAATTTGAACATTGGGGTTGGTTATTAGGTTGCTTGTTGATTGAGATATAAAGCTGAAAGAAAATTTGCTCCCCAGCAATTTGAAATTCTTGGTTTGAGGTGCATTACTGCCATTAAAACTTAACGTTGCAGATTCGCCATTTTCGTTTTTAATCACAACATTTATAGAACTCGCAGTGTTTATTGTTAGGCTCTTTGCGCATTTTATTTTCTGCGGATAACCATAGTCTGTTAATGGGGTTTTCCACACCTTTGTTGTTGATGTGCCAAAAATTTTCCCGTTATGACAAACAACTCCAAGTTTATATCCTGCACCACCAAGGGCCTTTGCACAAACAACAACGCCCTCAAATTCATCACTCAAACACGTTGACAAACTTGAAATATCTGCGCCCCTTAAGAAGGTTGCAGTGCGCGTGTTAAGGTCAACTTCAATAAGGCAGTTGTTTTTTGCTGCATTTTCGCCAGCAAGCGCACCATCACCAAAGTTAAAATTGCAGGCAAGATAATATTTGTTTTCATAGTATGCAGACTGAACATTGTGGCTGTTTTCATCATCAAATCCCTTGCTGATATTGTTTAATATTTTTCTACAATTAAGGCCATCAAAACTATATAGCCCATCACTTGCAAGAAAGATGATTTCATCACCACAAACGCAAACCGAACCAGGGCATATCTTTCCGCTTGCAACAAAAAGTTGCGTAACTTGAAATGTCTTTTGGTCAGCATAAGCGCTTATGCGTGTTATTCCATAATCCCTGAAAACATAAACATAATCATTAAAAGATATAACTTTTTTCAGAGCCCCACGTTCGTCAAGCATATCTATAAAACCAGCATCATCAAGACCAACACTAAAATTGGTTGGATCAAGGTCATCTGAAAACCAAACTCTCGTTTGTTCACCCCCTGTTGTTGCCCAAAGGCGTTCGTAATGAAGCGCCATGCTGGTTATGCAAGGAGCATCTGCAACAACAACAACAAATGTATTATCAAGATTCAAAACAATCATTGAGTCTTGTGGGCTTGTAAAAATTGTGCAATCCTCACTATTAAGGCGATAGTTGATAGCAACTGGCACCCCGCTAAAAGATAGTTGGCTAAGCTCAGTTATTGCGTGGTTTTGCGGAAGATAATTCTTCTTGATTGGCAAAAGATATAATTTGCCATTGCAAAGAAAGGCAATCTTGTCTTTGTGCTCGCTATTGTCTTGATCAAACATCTTTGAAAAATAGGCATTGGTTATATCCCCAAGCCCTGCAAGTTCACTTGCAACAAGGCTTTTTGTTGCTGACGCCTCATATAAAGCATCCTCTATTGGAATAATCCCAAGCCCGTCTTCAAGCCCTCCTGAGCTGAAAGAATAATTATATGTTGTCTGCGCATAGGAAAGAGGCAATATGTTTTCAGTTGGTTTTAAGTTAAGTCCATTTTCAAAACTTGTGATTTTAACCTTGCTTTTAGTAACTCTTGGTTTATTAAAAATTTTTCTTAATAACACTAAATCCACCCCCTTGAAGGCAATTTGTGTTCCCTATTCCCCCTGATAGCACTTGATATCTTTTCTTTGAAACGCTGTTCCCACATATCCGCTTCATCATAAAGCCCACCAGCAATTGCATACTCAAAGCATGTTGCAAAAGCAACGGCAGTTAAACTCAGCCCAAATGGTAACTCTATCTCATCTTCAAGATCAGAAAATTCATTTGGAACATAGGCATATGTTATAAGGAATTTTCTTGTTGGATACCCAACCTTAATGAATTCTGGAAAACACCTGAAAGTGCAAGGCGTTCCATTTTCAAAACAAACCTTCTTGATGTTCGCAACGGTTTTTGAAAAACCAGCATATGCAATTTCGCAACTAGCATTGCTGGTTTTTGTTTCGGTTATGAGTAATGGCATATAATCACGAACAATTTGTGAATATGCAAAATTAGCAAGACGTTTTAAGTCGGTGAGATTGCTTGGCGGAGTTGTCGGATTGTCTGCATCATAACTAGCAAGATAATCCGTAACATCACCAAGCCCAAGCAAAGAACCAACGAGCATTAATAAATCATTAAGCATAGTTTTCTCCTATATGTTTAATATTTTTTTAATTTCCTCTTGCGATAAATCTCTGTTTTTATTGAAAGAGTATTTAGCAATTTCAAAGAACCTATCATTTGCGCTGTTTATCGCCGTCTTTTTGCCCTGCATCTTTATGCGCTCATTCTCGCCATCAAGTTTTTGTATTAGTTTATTAACATTTTCAACACGGGTTTCAACAAGCTTTGAAATGAGCCTGCTATCCAGCGGTTCCGCCTTCATAACAAAACTTGTTCCCCGCTGATTGAAGTTGTGAATTTCAAAACACTTGTTTTTCAAATTAAACATAAGGCAATAGTTTCTATCGATTTCTTTTATGCGCCTATAAATGAAAAACACGTCCTTATATACGACCAAATACTCTTTCATAAAAACCTCATTATTACGATTCAGAAATACCAGTAAGTTTTGCTTGTCCGCCTGGTCTGTCGCACATCAAATCTGCATATTTAACCAAGGTTGCGCTATATGTTGGTTTGCCAGCGTTTTGCTTGATAACTCTTCCATCTTCGCCTTCAAGCCACTTCCAATCGCAAAGTTGATGCAAATGGAAATCTTTTGTGTCTAAGATATAAAGAGAATGTGGAGCAACAAATCTGTCGCCAACAATAGGAATTCCGCTATAGCTTATTGCCTTGAAACCACCAGCAAGATTGAGATAATCAAGGTTGGTTCTGTATTGGCTGAAATAGTTAAGATAGTTTCTCCTTACGCCCATTGAGCAACAGATGAAGTCAACATTTGAGCCACTGCGCTCTTGAACCTCATCAATTGCGCCCTGAATTCTAACATCGCTGATTTGGATTGTAAGGTTGTTGTTGGTGAAGTCTTTTGTGTATGGAATAAGCCAGGCATAGTTGGATTTGCTCAACCCATAAATTGTTCCAGTTGTTTTGAAGATTTCTCCAAGACCGGTAAGTTCTTTGCCATAAGAACCCTGAACGCAAATATAATATGTTGCGTTTTGAGTTGGCTTGAATGCACTTGCAGTCATTGAAACGTCAGCAATTGTTAAAGTCAAGTTTGTATGGTCAACAGAAACAATTTTCTTTGCGCCATAGCCAGTTTGAATAACACCTGAAGCGTCAATGATGTCAATAACCATCCCTTCCATAACGTTTTGAGTGCTTGAAACTTCAAGGGTTGTTGTTCCGTTATCCGTGATATCGGTTAAAACACCCGTTCCATCACCATAAAGCATTCTTCCAAGGTTGAACGAACTTGCTCTAACAAGTCCCTCCATTTCAGCATTAAGAAGGTTAACAAAGGCACCGGCTGAATTCATTGAAGCACGCATTGCCTTGTCTGAAATTTCAATTTTACCATAAAGGTTTTTAAGTGTTAATGTGAATTGCTCATAGTTGTTTGATGATGCAACTGGCAAGTCGCCTGTTTCGGTTCCTGCACCAATTCCACCATTCAAGCCGTATGGAGCAACTTTTTTGATTTCGTTTCCCCAAACATCATCACTTGTTTGGTTAATCTTTGCAAGAAGTGGGTTAACTGAGGTGTTAAGTTGTTCACTAACAACGCCCAGATAAACTTCTTTAAGTGCTTTATCTGCATTAGATAATGTAACCATTGTTTTCTCCTATTTTAAGTGAATAATTTAAGTGTAATTTCTCGTGCTTTTTCCATTGAGCCAATGGGCTTTGATGGTGATGCAACGAGAGCTTTTGGCTGCCCCATTATCGTTTGTGGGGCAACCTGACGAGATTGCAAAGATTGTATATATTGTGAAACAATCAAATCCTTGGCGCGCTGATTATTCCCTATATATTCCTTGATGAACTCGTCGTCTTGGGCAAGTTTTGCAGGCTCAACATATTTTTGTGCCAAACTCAGTTTATATGCCAAATCAAGGCAGTTCTCACTTTTTGCAATTTCCTTGTTTTCAAGCAAGATTTTGCTCATTGTTTTTGCCTCGCTTTTTGCATTTGGATTTGCCTCAAGATAGTCTGAAACTCGCTTTTTCCAATCAGCTTTTTTATACATTGGCACGCTATTTTCATTTTCACTTGCGCTGGCAACAGCAGTTGCATCAGTTGGCAAAGCCTCTTTTTCTTGGCTTGAAGTAGTGGTGCCACGAGTAAGCTCTGCAAGTTTTTGGCTTTTTCTTGTGAATTCTGCTTCTAAACTGTTATAGGCATCTAGCAGGCTTTTTGCATCTTTGAACTTACCATAAGGGGAGTCGGCCATTTCTGTTTCATTCGGTGATATTGTTGCGCTTTTATCAAAATCTTTTTGCGCATCGCTGGCAACCTTGCCAATGGAATCAACATTTTGAGCTGATTGTTCCCCAAATAATTTCTCTTCCATTATTTATCCTCTATAATTAAAATTTTCTCCAGTAATTTGAGCGGGAATGAGCATATTTTTATGCGCAACAAGATGCTTGTGCAAAAGTTCAACATATTCCTTCCCCCGCTTCTTTGCTTCGTTTGAAAGCATAAATTTGCGGTGTTCCTCAATATGAATTTTGTGGTCGTCAATATCACTTGGCCTGACATCCTCGTTCATATTAAGATTTTCCTCTATGGCATTTTTAACTTGCAAGCTTCGCTCGTCTTGGGCATAATCCCAAAGCCCGAAGCCAAGGCTATCTAGCAATTTATATCTGGTTCTATCGCTAAGCTTCCCGTTTTCATCATGAAACAGTCCGAGCCTGAATAGTTCCAAAATAGTATTTCTGCGTTGTGCTGGGCTTTCTGTCAGTTCATTAACAGAATCCAAAACAACATCATAGTTTGTGATTTGAGCGCCATTGAAATAGTAGACCTCAATATCCCCATTTTCATCAGTGATTTCACACAATCTTTCAGTGCTTGCAAACTGTTTATATAGTTTCAAAATATAATCACAAATTTGCAAAACGGATTCTCTTATATATTCGCCGGTTGCCGAAAGTCTTGATTCATCTTGCTCAATAAGCAGGCTTATTGCCCTGCCACTCGTAACACTGCTTGGAACCGAACTATCACGCATAAGTTCGCTAACGCCACTAACGGTTATGAACTCATTAAGAAGCCTGTCTTCTTCCCTATTAAAATCATAAGGGACTTCGCCGTGATCCATATATCTTGGAAGGCTTGAGCCCTGTCTATAAACCAAAATTTTTCCTGGGGCAAGGCCTTCGTCCTCAAGATTGTCCATATCAACGGAACCATCTTCAACAGCCAATATGCCCCCTGTTAGCCTTGCAAGATATTCATGTTTGCGGTTTTTAACAGCGTTATATGCTCGTTGAATAGGAATACATCTTTCAACAACGCTACCACCCCAAAATGAGCCAACATCTTTAATGGCAATTTGCTTAACAAACGGAAAACCTCGTTCTTGACTCTCACCAAAAACAAAAGGCAACTGCCCATCATAAACCAATTTGTTTTCACAAACGATAATAAGCCTGCCATCAGGGTATTCAGCATTTGGCTTAACATATTTTTCAATAACCAAACAATGATTGTGGCGAACATCTTTTGTAACTTTGCTAACATTGCTTCGTCCGCTAATTCCGCTTAAAAATGTGTTTCCATCAAATGTGTATGCGTATCTATCTCCACCTTTAACATCAACATCAAAAAGCATTTTTGCTTCACTAGTTGGCATTATTCTTGCGTGAATGATGCTAGAACACTCATCAACATCTGAAACACTATTAGAATCAGGGAAAATTTCAAAAGGTGAGCAAACGGATATATTAACATCACCAGAATAGAATTTTTTACCCGTTTTATCATCACAGGCAATAACCTTGCCGGCATTTGAGTCCCAAACAACCTTATAGAATGCAGTTCCACAAACCTCGCTCCAAACGCTTGCCTCGCTAACAAGTTTTGAAAGATTAAGCTTGCGCTTTTGATACTCAATAATGGCTTTGCAAAGTTTTGAGCAATAAACATCACTTTCCTCACTGCTTGTTGGTCGGACGTTAACTGTTGGTCTAACTCTTTTTAGTTTTGCAAGGCGAGTTTCAATTATGGGTGCAATGTGATTATATACCTCTCTACACTCCCAATTATAGATTTTTTCAGTTTCACTGATTTCGCCGTTTGGCAAAATGGCTGTGTATTGATTGCCAAGAACAAAATTCATATTGAGTTCCCAAAGCAAATCAAAATGTCGCCTTTCTTCACGGCGCTGTTCAAAATCAGCAATAACCTCTTTAACGATTTGAGCATCCTCATCTTCGCCATAAAAGAATTTTTCAATTTTTTCGTTATCCATAAAACTCCTTTTTGCAAGAAAAATGCAACCACCATAATAGTTGTTGCATCAAATGTTTAATTCTTTGGAAAGCTCCTTTATTCTTTCTATCAACTCTTCATCAGACAAATTTTCTATGCTTTCTAAATTCGTTTTTGAAGAATTTTCAAGAAGCATTTTAATAGCAAGCATATCAGGCGGAACATAGTGCGTGGTAATTTTCTTTTTAGAAAGAGTAAGCGTTTGTTGATTTTCATTTAATCTCAAATTTTCCCCCAAAGAACTAGCAACAATGTTTTCTTGCATCTGAGAGCATTTTACATCCAAATTTTCAGAATCAGGCAAAACACTGACACTTTTTGAAGATTTTCTTTTTGGTTTTTTTGTTCCACAATCACAACCCTCTTCATCAAAAAAAGAAACCTGAGATGCATGCTTTTGCAAGGACGGCTTTTGTTCAACATTGTATTCAAGAGCCTCCTCACTATAATAGAACCCCAGGGCCTTTTTAATTAAAACCTTATTCAATTGTTCTAAAACATTATCCATATCTAAATTGTAAAAAGTAGCAAAATTTAAGATTTTTTTGCATTTTTGCCTTTATAAGTTTTCTAAATTGCAAAGTTTGCGGTTTTCGGCAGTTTATAAATCTTTGAAAATACCAAATAAACTGCAAATTAAAAATTAATTTTCAATAATTGGCTGTTTTTACAAAAATTAAAATTTGTTTTTGCGTTTTCTATAATCGCATTTTGCTGTTTTTAATTTTTCTATACAGCTTTCTTTTGTCTTTTTGAATCGCATTAAGATTTTCTGTTGGTGGTGAATATTCAGGCCTGCTCATAATATAATATCTAAGTTCATCAAGGGCGTGATCATCTCTTTTTATTGGTGCATCATTTTGGCCCCAAAAATACCCTTTTATTTCCCGTATTAAATTTACACAAGTTTTAAAGATAAATATATGCGGTTTATTGTTTGCATCCTTAAAATATCTTTTAACCCGAGATATTCCAGAAAACAAATCCTTGTTGACATTTGGATTAACGCTAATGCCATAATCATAAAACAACTCAACAACACTCTTCTCACTGGCAAGCGTTCTCTGGGACGCCGCACTATCTATAAGCGCTTCATAGTTTCCACCAAACCCAACCGGCCAATCCAGCGTTTTGCAAATGCTTTTTATGGCAATAGAATGCTCTTCAACAGTTTTATTTGATGCGTAATGTTCGGCAATAACATATATATTGTTATCATTATCAACAGCGTAAAAGTGGCAACTCAATGGATTGTGCAATCCTGGATCAATGGATATTTTATCATACCAATCCTTTGGAACATTAAATGGCTCAACGACATTTACGCTTTCATCAAACTCCGTGTAAACTTGGCTGCTTGCAATGTCTGTAAATCGCCCATATTTTCTAGATTCAAGGCTTTCAGCAGAAAGAGAACTGCTAAGTCTTGCTATTTCTTCACTAGAAAGAAACGGGTTATCTTCCCAGCTAAAAAATTCACACCAAACCTCATCATCGTTATGAGCATTTAGGTAGATTTCATCATAAACAAATGTAAGCCCCAAAAGAGGCGTCATCGTTCCAAAGATATCACCACACTTGTCCATAACACGCATCTTACATTCAAAGTAGATATCTTTTGGCGGCTCCTCATCAAACCAAACAAAATCAAGCGAAGCACCCTGAAACTTATCACGCCCTTCCTCGCAGGTCTTAAAAACAATTTTGCTAGTTGTGCCAAAAACGTTTTTAATTACCAGCGTATCAACAACTCCATATTCCGGCGCATCCTTTTTGCCAGAATGCATAACAATTTCTTCAATCCAAGACCTATCAAGATAATCAAAAATTTTTTGTTGCGCAACCTCTTTTTGAACCTTAGTTGAGAGGCTTACCACCCACCCACACACATTTGGCTTGTTTTTTCTATATGGATGACACCCACGAGCAAGCCATATAGCCTCAACCGCACCACACTCAGTTTTTCCGGTTCTATTCCCTCCAAACACCCACCTGTTTCTTTTTTGGCATTTATGAAACTCGAGTTGCTTTATATGCTTAACAGAACCACTGTTATACTTGCTTAGTTTTCCACCCTTCCTTCTGGATAATTCAAGATATAATTTATATAAATTTGCTGTTTTTTGCAGTTTTTTAGTCATTTTTGTGCCTATAGTGTTTATAATTTGCAGTTTTTTCTTTATAACAAAAACCGACAACAACAAGCAAAACACAACCGATTTATTGATTTTTCCACTTTCATATTTGGATCAAATAATTAGAATATTAAGTATGAAAAAAAGAACAATAATCAGTTTATTGCTTGCGGTTTGTTTTTCTTTCACATTTCTCTCAATTAAATCAAGCCCATTGCGCACAACCCAAGCTTCTAGCCAAACCTTTGTTAAGGCAAAGGCTAATTGCCTATTTTTCAAAACAAGCAACATATCTGACACCAGCCTTGAAAACATATACTTTGAAATCCCAGAAACATATTTTGCTTTGATCATATCATCAAATAGTCAAACGTTCTATCAAGTTAAGTATTCAAACATTATTGGATATGTTTCACAAGACAGAGTGAAGATTGTTTCTTTCACCCCAACAAAGCCAGAGCCAGACAAGTTAACTTTTAGCATTAAACCCGATGCAGGAACACAACTGCGAAGCACGCCAAAAATTGACAACACCAACACAACCTGTTCCCTTCCATCATCAACACAAAACCTAACGTACATTGCTAGAATATCAGCTGAGGTTCCAACCGACGGAAGTTCAAGCATTTGGATTTACTGTGAATATTGCCCAGAATATAGCCCCACAAAAATCTATTATGGCTATGTTTATTCCGAACGCATTACTGGCCTAGAAGCAATTCCTCAAAACACTGAGGATGACGCCAATCCCGAGCCAACAATCGCAAATAATTCGATAAGTCCAGAAAGCGAGTTTGAAAATCTTGAAATTTCCACACTTGTCCAAAGTGTCCTTATCATCTTGATTTGCTTGCCCATTGTTGCCATTTTTGCAATATTGTTAATAAAACACCGAAAGACTACAAAAACAGCCCAAGATCAATCAAAAAGCCAAAAAACAAGTGTCCAGTTTTTTAAGGGCAAACCTTTCAAACAAGTTAAGCGATATAAACGGGCAAGCCCCAACTCACCTCAATTTTCCCTTGATGAACTAGATGACGAAAACCTACTTTAAGTTTCGTTTTTGTTTCTTCTGCTGTTCAATCTTAAACGAGTTATATTGCTCAATAACCCAAGGCTCGTCTTCAAGTTGACTTTCAATAAAGAATGTTGACCATCCTTTACTGATCGCAAATGTTGCAAGTTTATCAACCAACGAATTGATTTTTCTAAACACGCTTCGCGTTGTGCATTTAAGGTCGAGCGCAACGGCCTCAACAGTCAGCTTTTCAACAAATCTTGCTTCAATAAGGGCATTTTCCGCAGGCGTTATGTCTGCAATAAGTTTTTTGATCAGAATATAAATGTTAAGCATCTTATTCTTTCTTTCACACAAATCAATAATCTTTTCAATTTGACCATATGTATCGCACGTTGAGTTCCCACAACTTCCGAAAGGATTTGTTGCGTTTGAAGAAACAAGCCCATCTATGAGCTTAATGATGTTTGGAACACTTCCATATATTGAAAGCAACGTTTTAACCCAAACTCTCATTGAATTAAACTCACCCAAAACCGAATTTCTATCAAACTCATCAAAACCATCAACAGTAATGCTTTTGTTTGATTTTTGGCAATTTATTGCACTTTTTTGATGGTTTTTTACTGTTTTGAGAAGCTTTTTGCATTTTTTATAGCTTGATAATATTGGTTTTTTCACCTCGTTTTTCACTTTTTTTTCGCAACAAGTTCCCCTCTTCATTGTTGTTTCCTCTCCTGTCAAATTTTATCGAATTTTGTCAAATATTGAAAGCAAAATCTGTTTGTGCAAAATCATTGTTTGCTTTTCTGCTGACACCCGCATTGTATACCCTTATCTCAAAATACAATCGGTTTGATGACACTTTTTGAAAAATTTTTGTTT
>JAFSVR010000038.1 GCA_017444895.1 Clostridia bacterium | reverse complement strand
CCTGAATTAAAGAAAAAGGTTAAATGCGCATATTTTTCCGTTTCTGCAACCTTATATTGTTTATATCCCCTCTTGCTTAAAACCTCGCACAATATATTCTTTGGCTGTTCTTTGTCATATGCAACAAGAACATCAAGATTATCATCATAATTTGTCATTGTAATAAGCAACAAATGAAGCTTTTTTGTCCAATCAAATTCATTGTTATCATCAGTTAGCGCTTTTGCAAGCAATCGTGCCCTATCTGTTCTGAAATTGAAGATTATAACACTATCCCCTTGAGCAACCTTCCCAAAATACTCGCCGTCTTTATCAACTTTTATTATTGGTTTAAGGAACTCATCGCTCTGCCCTTCTTTATATGCATCTTTAACCGCTATTTTGAGGTCTGTTGCAGTTTTAGCTTTTCCTTCGGTTATTGCATCATAAAAAACCTGAACTCTGTCCCAGTTGTTATCCCTATCAAGGGCATAGAACCTGCCACACACATCAACAATTTCGCCAACGCCGAGTTCTTTTATGGTTTTTTCAACAACGGCATAGTATTCAAGCAACGACTTAGGTGGCGTATCCCTTCCATCACTTATAAAATGAACATAAACCTTTTTTAGCCCTTGTTCTTTTGCCAATTTAAGAAGAGCCAGCAAATGATTGATGTGGCTATGCACACCTCCATCACTAACAATCCCCATTAAATGCAAAGGTCTATCTTTCTTTTTTGCATTGTCAACCGCTTTCAAAAAAGCCTTGTTCTTGAAAAAATCGCCTTTTTCAATTTCTTTATTTAGCTTTATTGCCGGTTGATAAGTAACCCTTCCTGAACCAATTGTTGCGTGCCCAACTTCACTTGTTCCAAATTGGTCCGCAGGAAGCCCAACAGCTTCTCCACTAGCCTCTAAAACACCACACGGATATTTTCGCGCCAGTTCCTGCAAATATGGCGTATTTTCAGGCAGAACACCGCTTATATCGAGCTTGTCTGCCTTTGGCATACCAACGCCATCCATAATAATTAACGTCAACAACTTTTTATCGTTCATAAGATCCTCTAACACTCCGTGTTAATCATTTGAGCAAATTGTTTTGGATCAAGGCTTGCACCACCAACTAAAACGCCATCAACCTCATCAAGCGATAAGATTTCGCCAGCGTTAGACGCCTTAACACTTCCCCCATAAAGGACCTTGACATCACGCCCAAACATATTTTTGACATAATCTTTGATTATCTTATGTGCACAAACAATATCTTGAAGTTCAGCAACTTTCCCTGTTCCTATTGCCCAAACCGGCTCATAGGCAACAATAACCTTGCCAATATCTACATCTTTAAGCACCGATAGCTGTTCTTGCAAAACAGCCTTAAGGTTATCATGCTCTTCTAGGTGTTCCCCAACGCAAAGCATAACATCAAGCCCGTCATTTTGAAGCGCTGTTATCTTCTCTTTTACGTCATCATTGGTTTCGCCAAAAATATTACGCCTTTCACTATGCCCAACAAGCGAAAAACTTGCACCCGCATCTTTGGCCATTTTAACACTTATTTCGCCCGTGAAGGCTCCACTTTCCTTATAATAAACATTTTGTGCGCCAACCTTCATTTTTTTTGGCGCAACTTCACTTACGTAATGCAGAATTGTTGCTGGCGGGCAAACGGCATAAGCGTTTTTAGAATGATTATCAACAAGCCCATCTAGCTCGGCAAAAAACGCCTCAGCCTCGACTCGAACTTTATTCATTTTCCAATTGGCAACAATAAGTTTCCCCATATTTTCATTTTCTCCATTATTAACAAATTAACACTTCATTTGTTTAATCTTTATCAAGCAACATTTCAACGCCAGGTAGGTTTGCCCCTTCAAGGAACTTAAGCGTTGCTCCGCCACCTGTTGAAATGTGGCTTATTCTGCTTGCATAACCCGAAGCGTTAACAGCGGAAATGCTATCTCCGCCACCAACAATACTAACAGCCTTGCTTGTTGCAACATATTTTGCAATTTTCATTGTTCCCTTCTTAAATCTTGGGAACTCATAAACCCCCATAGGCCCATTCCAAACAATTGTTGCAGCATTCTTAATCTCAGCCTTAAACAGCCTTATTGTTTTTGGCCCAATATCAAGTGCCTGATATCCATCTGGAACATCATAGCTATTTGTAACTTTTTTCTTACTATCTGGTGCAAATTCACTTGCAACAACAAAATCCACAGGCAAAACAATCTTAACATTTTTTCTATCAGCTTCATCAAGAATTTTCTTGGCAACTTCAAGCTTGTCTTTTTCAAACCTAGAAAGTGCCAACTTCCCACCTTTTGCAGCAATGAAAGTGTTTGCCATTGCCCCACCAATCAATATGGTGTTAGCCTTTGAAAGAAGCCTTGTTATAACTCCTATCTTATCGCTTACCTTTGCGCCGCCCAAAATTACAACAAATGGAGGCTTTGGATTATCTAGAACCTTGCTCATTGCAACAATTTCACTACTCATCAAAAAACCTGCAACTGCCGGCAAATAGCAAGCAACCCCAGCTGTTGAAGCGTGCGCTCGGTGTGCAGTTCCAAAGGCATCATTAACATAAATTTCAGCAAGATTTGCAAGGTCTGCAGCAAAACGAGGATCGTTCTCTTCCTCCTCTTTATGAAATCTTACATTTTCTAGCATCATTATCTCGCCAGCCTTAAGGTTAGCAGACAACTCTTTCGCACTATCTCCAATAACATCGCTTGCCATATAAACTGGTTGATCAATAAGTTCACTAAGCCTTTTAGCAACAGGCGCAAGTGTGAATTTTGGATTAAACATCCCCTCTGGTCTTCCAAGGTGAGAGCACAAAATAACCTTCGCCTTATGAGAAACCAAATAATTTATGGTTGGCAAAACAGCCTTAATACGAGTGTCGTCAGTTATATTTCCGCCCTCATCAATGGGAACATTAAAGTCAACTCTAACTAAAACTTTTTTACCTTTAACATCAACATCCTTAAAAGTCTTCTTATTCATAGACGTTCTCCTATAAACAACAATATAGTCTTATACGTATATATGATATAACAATAACCAAAATGATGTCAAACGCTTTTGCTTCGCATTTGAAATTATGCAACAAAAAAACCCCAAATTTAAGGGTTTTTTTGCTTTTGTATCAAATACTATTCAGCGTCTGTGTCAGAATCTTGTCCCATTAGCGTTAAGATTTCTTTCTCATCTGCATTAAGACGATTCATCTCGCCTTCAAAGAACGCCTTCATCTTTTGACTGTTTTCGTATTTTTCACGATTTTGATCAAGATATGTTTGAGCGTCTTTAATGCTTGTTTTGAGTTCATTGATATGGGTTACAAGCTCTTCTTGCTTTTGCTTCTTTTCGTTATCAATATTCTTGATATCGGTAACACTATACAAAACAAGGTTAAGTTTTGTTAAGTCTTCAGCCTTTTTATCCAAAAGTTTTTGGTTTCTTGCCATTCTTCTTTCGGTTCTTTCATATTTATTGATTTCGCGATTTGCTTTTGTTAAATCTGCATCAACTTTTGCCTGGCTCTCTCTTACGCTTGCAAGCCTTGTTGAAAGGTCAACAACCTCTGCAGTTGTTTCTTCCTCAACTTTCTTTGGCTCCTCAGTAGCGTTTTCAATAACCTCTGTTGTCTTTTCTCTAACAACAATAACCTTTGGAGATGCAGGCTTATCCGCCTCTTCTTGAACTTCCTCAGCTGGTTGCTCTTCTACTGCTGGCTCTTCAACAGGAACCTCTTCGTTTTCAACTTCCTCAGCTGGTTGCTCCTCAACAGGAACTTCCTCAACAGGAACTTCCTCAACAGGAACCTCCTCCATGGTAACCTGCTCTTCTGTAGGCTCTTGCGCCTCTTCCGTTTGCTCTTCTGTTTCTTCTTGACCGTTCTCAGCCATGCTAGCTTCAAGTTTTGCAAGCATTGCATTGAGATCAAACTCTTCGTTTGAAGCCTCTTCTGTTTTGACTTCTTCTGCCTCTGGCTCTTTTTCTACCCCTGGCTTAACTTCTGGTTCTTTTGCTTCTTGTGCTCTTGCAAGTTCAATGAAGAATCCAATTGAAAGAACAACAACTGCAAAGATACCAATAACAACTAATACGATAGCAACTGTTTTCATTTTTAACTTACTCCTTGTTTATTTTTTAATCTAAGTACATTTTAATACAAATTTTTATATTTTGCAATATCTTTTTCACAAATATTTGGTATTTTTTTCGAAATTTTGCCACTTTTTCAATAAAACCGATATTGTTTTGCAGAAAAACATACCACTTACCATAAAAATTTTAATTTGACACTTGTTTATTATATTCAAGCATCACCATTTTTGCCACAAATAAAATTTGGGTTGAAACTCTGTTCAACCCAAAACTCATCAATGGTGGAGGCGGCGGGAGTTGAACCCGCGTCCAACTATCAAAACACCACTCTTTCTCCGTGCCACAGCCAGATTAAATAACCCCGCCCTGCCAACCTGGCAAAACAGAGAGGGTTTTGCTTGCTAATCTTAGCCAAACGCCACAAGCTATCGTTTGGAGCATCTTGCTTCTAAGAGTTAATCCACCCCACAAGAAAAAGTGGTTAACCCGGCGCCATTAGGCAGCCATTGCTAAATTTGTGTTAGCGTTTAATTTTAATTTCCGTTTTTAGGCAGACGAGCCTGCCAGCACGCTTAAATGGCATTTTCAAAATAGCCGTCGAATCCAGAACGCCCCCAAGCTAATTATCTTTGAACTCTCGCTCCATCTCACGCTTAATGTCTTTCTCTTTAAGGCTTTGCTTTTTATCAAATTCTTGTTTGCCTCTGCAAAGCCCAATCTGAACTTTAATGAGACCAGCTTTGAAATGCATATCAAGAGGAATGAGTGTGTAGCCCTTTATCTTAGTTTTACGTTCAATTTTGCTAAGTTCTTCTTTGTGCAATAAAAGTTTACGTGTTCTTGTTGGATTTGGAGCAAGCATTGTTGTTTTTGCATAAGTGGAAATATTGGTGCCAACTAAAAACAACTCGCCACCCTTAACTATTGCAAAACTATCTTTAAGGTTAACCTTGCCTGCGCGGACGCTCTTAACTTCACTGCCTTCTAAAACAATGCCCGCTTCAAACTTATCCTCAACAAAATAGTCATGCAATGCCTTTCTGTTTTCTGCAATAATCTTATCCATAAACTCAATTTGCCCCTAAATTTTATCACATTTTCTGCAATTTTGCAATAGTAAATATAAAAAACTGTCCAAATAATGCCATTATTGCAATATTTTAATGCTACTTATTTTCATTGAGCGCAAAATCAATATGACGGGTTATAACATCAACCCTCATAAGTTTAACCTTGATTTTTTCGCCAATTCTAAATGAACGCTTCTTACCAACAAGCGCAAACCTACTCTCATCATATATATAATTATCTGCCGGCAAAAACTCCTTATAGATTAGCCCCTCGACCGTATTATCAAGCCTGACAAACACCCCTGCCTCGCTGACGCCACTAACAATGGCATCAAACACTTCGCCAATTTTGTTTGACATAAACTCTGCCATCTTTTGCTGATCAACCGTTCTTTCTGCCTCGTCTGCATTTCTTTCAGTTATGCTTGATTGCTCACTGGCCTCTTTAACACGTTCTGAGAGATAAGCAATTTTACTCTCTGTTAACTCCCCCGCAAGATTATACGAAATGATTCGGTGAATCATAAGATCTGGATATCTTCTTATTGGCGATGTAAAATGACAATAATGCTTAAGCGCCAGCCCAAAATGCCCCAAACACTTCTCATAATAAATAGCCTTTTGCATACTTCTGAGCATAACAACGCTGAGCGCTTCATGATATGGTTCGTTTTCAGTTTCAATCAAAAGCTTTTGGAAATCTTTTGGCACAACACTTTCAGCATCTCCATTGAATTTGAGCCCCAAGGCTGAGGCATATGATGTAAATATAGACAACTTTTCAGGTGTTGGGCTTTCATGAACACGATAAACAAAAGGAAGTTTCAATTTATTGTATTCCTTGGCAACAACTTCATTTGTTATAACCATAAACTGTTCAATTAGCCTGTCGCTATCTTCTCTTGGCTTCTTATATATGTCAACGGTCTTTCCGTTTTCATCAACATCAATTTGTGTTTCAGGAATATCAAAATCAATATTCCCAGCATTATTTCGGCGTTTCTCTAAAATATGGGCGAGCTTTTTCATTTTTTCAAGCATTGGAACAACGTCTTTGTATTTTTCTCTTTCGGCTTTGTCGCCTTTGAAAATTTTTGTTACTTCCCTATATGTCATTCTATGGCTACTTTTGATGATCCCTTTGGTTATCCTGTAAGATAAGACTTTGCCAGATTTATCAATTTGCATCACAACCGAAAGGGTTAACCTTTCTTCATTTGGCCTAAGTGAGCAAATATTATTACACAAAACCTCTGGAAGCATTGGCAAAACTATGTCTGGAAAATAAACACTTGTTCCTCTTCTGAATGCTTCTTTATCAATTTCACTACCTTCTTTAACATAATGACTAACATCAGCAATATGAACGCTAAGCTCAAATACATCTTCACTTGGCATTGAAAGCGATATGGCATCATCAAAATCTTTGGCATCATCTCCATCTATAGTGATAACCAGTTGATTTCTAAAATCATCTCTCCCCTTAAGTTCACCGTTTGATATCTTTGTTGAAACCTTTTTCGCCTCATCAAGAACCTTGTCTGGAAAGCTTTCAGTAAGATTAAAGCTCCTTATAATGGAAAGCGTCGCTACCTTAACATCGCTGGCATCTCCAAGAACCTCAATTATCTCACCTTTTGCCATGCTAATTCTTGAAGGATATTGCGTTATTTTAACAACAACTTTACTATTTGGCAATGCGCCCATGGTTTTCCCTTGTTCAATAAATACACAATCAGCGAACCTATCATCATCGGGATAAACAAGGTTTCCGCCAGCACTATAAGTGTATGTTCCAACGATGTTTTTGACACTTCTTTCTAAAATTTTAATAATTTCGCCGCTTTTTGAACGTTGCGGGCCCCTAAAATTGCGGTTTTTACTTTTGCCGTTATCTATTTTAACAAGAACTAAATCTCCATGAACTGCTCCGTTAACTTTTTGCTCGGGAACAAAAATATCATCAACATCATCACTTTCAGGTCTAACAAAAACATATCCCCTTTGGCTTCCAATAACACTTCCACGTATTGCACCAGCAAAAGTTGCAAGGCTATATTTATTCCTTGCAGACTTAACCAGTTTATCTTGCCTTACAAGTTCTTTAACTGCGCCCGCAACAGCCATTTTATCAAAGCCAACTTCTGCACCACATAGTTTCATAATTTGATCTTCTGAAAAGAACTTTTGCTTAGAGCCTTTAATCCTCTCATAAACAGTATCAACAAAATTCATACTTATCCCCTTTTCTTTTGTTTATATATGCCAATCCTTTCTCATTTCTTTAGCAATACTTGTTGGCTTGAACACGCTAACCAGAAACCACATCCCAAAGCTAACACACAACATAACAACACTTGGCCATGTCAGCAAAGTCCTAAACGCAAAAACCTTAACAGCAAAGTATATTACTGATGCAACAACAACGTAGAAGCTTCTTTTTGCTAGCGACATATTATACCTGTTTCGTGTGCAGGCGATTATTCCAATAACAATACTAACCGCACCAATCAGCAATGGAACCACGATACTATACGCCCACCCAAATGGACGGCCAAAAATAATGGCACTATATGCATCAATAAAAATTAACATAATGCTAACATAAAAAGAGCTCTCAGGAAGTCTGCGAATTAGATTTCCATTTTTCCTTAATGGGTGAACAAATGCCATATATATGCAAAAGATAGGAACAACAGCATATGGAAACCATAAAGGTGTTGTTATAAAAATCAGATTTATAAACACGCAGAGAAAGATTGCCAAAACCGCGAGCAACCTAAACGCTTTCAAAACCCGCTCACGTTGAACGAAAGAATAGTTGTAAATAGGATAACTAAACTTATCCTCTCTCGTATCTTCCCCCTTTTTTAGAAGATACTTTCCACAAAGCGGGCAATTAGACAAATCTTGAGCAACTGAAACGTTACACTCTGAACAAAACCTATCCGCCATATTCATCTCTCCTATTGCTCTCAACTTTTATGCTCAGCCCTTGTGCCGATAAAAAACGAATAAAATCTCTTTCTGTTGTGTTCTCACTAAGCTTGCTAGACAACGTTAAACATAAGGTATTTTGGAATGTTATGGCAGACATAGCAATAGAATTATGCTTGCTTCGTCCAAGGTTAACTTCATACCTCTCAACAAGCTCAGCAAACTCTGGAGGAGTTTTAATAACCCCAAAACTTGAGAATGCGCAAGTTTGCAGTTTTTCTCCCAAAACATTAAAAGCCAAACTCAAAAATACATTTTTTATTGCAATCGGCATAATCTTAATAAATAAATTTTCCTGCAAAGAAACATTTGAATTGATGTTCAGTTGCAAGAACTCTTTATTAATCTTTGCAAACTCACCTTTAACAATCTCTACTGCCCTTTCAAGTGTTAAATCGTCATCTTCAAAAGGCACATTAATATACGAACTAAAATTGCGCACACTCTTGCTTGGAAAGAACTTTCGCAAGTCAATTGGAACTGAAATTTTAACAGGTTTTTTGCTTTTTCTGCGCTTTTTTAAGATAACCAAGCCCAAAATTGCAGTAAATAGTTCGGTAACACTGCACCCATATTTTTTTGCAAGCGCCTTAACCTCGTCTGCATTCATGATGGCATTTGTCGTGTTAACAATCCCCTCTTCCTCAATCGTGCCCATAATATTATAAGCAACTTTTTCCTTGTGGCTGTTCCCTTTAACGTTTGTTGCGTTAGCGGAAAAAGAATCTTCAATCTCTTCTGAAGACGGAACATCTTTACAATTAAGAAAAGAACCATCGTTTGTTAAACTAATTCCAAGAATCTCAAAATATCTTGCAACCAAGCTATTAAGAAACAAGGTTGCCCCCTTGCCATCTGTAACAGAATGAAAAACTTCAAGGCTTATTCTATAATCGCTATATAATATTCTAATCAAGTGCCCCGCATAGTCATTAAGATCAATATACGAACAAGGAAACGTGTGTTCCCTTTCAATCATAAGTCTATATTGGCTATGTTCAAGATAATTCCAAAACATGCCCTTTTTCAAAACAACATCAAAGGTTGGAAAACGTGGCATAATATCATCAACAGCCTTCTGCAAAACCTCTGGATTAACCCTGTTTTTCAAAACACAACTAACTCTGAAAACAAAAACCCAGTTGTCTGTTTGAGAACTTGGATAGATCGTTCCAGCGTTGTCAAGCCTGAACCAGCGTATTTTGCGCATAACTTCATCACTTGGCTGAGGGCGTTTATATGGATGAGTTTTTTTATTGTTAACAGAATCAACCGCTTGTTTTTTATTGCCCCGCTTCTGTTCAACAATCTTTGCTTCGCCATTTTTTATTCTAAACATTAGTTGCTTATCTTTTTTAGACATATTTTTGCTTACAAAACTCCAAATTAAGTGTAGCAAAACATAGAGAAAAAGTAAAACAAAACTCTCTTTAATTGGAAAAATATTTGGCTTTTTAGGCTATATAATAGAATATTTATTACAAAATTTTTAATAAAAATATCTCTAACTATTTCCTTTTATATAATTTTGTGGTAAAATATTTAAGTTATTTACGACTTTGGAGATAAATATGGAAAACAATATAAGAAATATAGCAATTATTGCCCACGTTGACCACGGCAAAACCAGCCTTGTTAATGAACTATTAAAACAAGGTGGAGTTTTCAGAGAAAATCAAGAAGTTGCTGATCGTGTTATGGATTCAAATGCGCTAGAAAGAGAAAGAGGAATAACCATTCTTTCAAAGAACGCATCTTTTATGTTTAACGGAATTAAAATTAATGTTGTTGACACCCCTGGCCACGCAGATTTTGGTGGAGAGGTTGAAAGAGTCCTAAAAATGGTTGACGGCGTTTTATTGGTTGTTGATGCCTATGAAGGAACAATGCCACAAACCCGTTTTGTTCTTTCAAAAGCCCTTGAACTTAACCATAGGGTTATTGTTGTTATCAATAAAATAGACCGCAAAGATGCCCGCATAAGCGAAGTTGTTGATGAGGTTCTTGAACTATTAATGGAACTTAATGCTAATGACGATCAACTAGACAGCCCATTTGTTTATGCTTCTGCAAGGCTCGGAACAGCCAGCCTTGATCCAAACCAACCAGGAACAGATATGAAACCCCTTATGGAGACCATCATCAAACATATTCCTGCACCAAAAGGCGAAAGTTCTGCACCATTCAAGATGCTCGTTTCATCTTGTGAACAAAATGACTATCTCGGCAAACTTGCAGTTGGAAAGGTTGAAGCAGGAAGCGTTAAGGTTAATCAGAATGTATGCCTTACCAACTACCACGAAGCATCAAAAAACAAACAATTCAAAATAAGCAACCTATTTGCTTTTGAGGGCCTGAAAAGAGTTCCTATTGCAGAGGCAAAAGTTGGCGACATTGTTTGTATTGCAGGTTCTGATGATGTTACAATCGGCGACACTGTTTGCGATAAGGATGATTTAACCGCCATCCCATTTGTAAAAATCAGCGAGCCTAGCGTTGAAATGGAATTCAGTGTTAACAATTCCCCATTTGCCGGCCAAGAAGGCAAATTCTGCACAAGCAGACATATTCGTGATAGACTTATGAAAGAAGCCGTTAAAGACCTCAGTTTGAAGGTTTTTGAAACACAAAATGCCGACACGTTCCGTGTCCTTGGGCGTGGAGAAATGCATATTGCTATTTTGATTGAAAACATGCGCCGAGATGGATATGAATTCCAAGTTAGCATGCCAAAGGTTCTATTAAAACAAATTGATGGGAAAACTTATGAGCCAATAGATAGATTGGTTGTTGATGTTCCCGATTCCTGCGTTGGAACGATTATCAGCGCCATGGGAGAACGAAAAGGCGAACTTGTTTCTATGAACAACCACATAAACAGAACAAAACTTGAATTTGACATCCCAAGCCGTGGATTGTTTGGATATAAAAACGAGTTTTTAACCTCAACTCGTGGCGAGGGAATCATGAGTTCTGTATTCCTTAAATATGACGAATATAAAGGTCAAATTCGCACACGCAATTTTGGCGCCTTAATTGCCTATGAAAATGGCGAGGCTGTCATCTATGGGCTATTTAACAGCCAAGAACGTGGGCGCCTCCTAATTACCCCAGGAACAAGAGTTTATGGAGGAATGATTGTTGGAATCAACCCAAAACAAGAAGATATTGTTGTTAATGTTTGCAAAACCAAACACTTAACCAATATTCGTTCTTCTGCCAGTGATGAAGCATTGAGACTAGAGCCTGTTAAGCCACTCACTCTTGAAGAAAGCCTTGAATTCTTAAATGAAGATGAGCTCTTGGAAGTTACACCAAGTTCATTAAGGCTCCGCAAAAAAATTCTTGACCACACCATACGTGGTCGTCAAGACTTCAAGCGCAAAAACGGACAACAATAGTGCAACAAAAAAACACTCAAATGAGTGTTTTTTATTTGTCTAAACTAGTTCTGCAATTGCAAGTTGAGCATTGTCTCCACGGCGAACTGTTGTTTTAAGAACACGAGTATATCCACCCTTTTGTCCTTTTTCGTTTGCACGAGCGTCATATTTTGGAGCAAGGTCATCAAACAACTTTTCAATAAGAGGATATTTGATGCCTTGTGTTCTTGCCTCATATGCGTCTTTCTTTTCGCCTTTGGCACGGAGCTCTTGTTTTGGATATAAGCCTGCAATCATCTTTCTTCTTGCTGCAAGTTTAACAACGCCATCTTTTGCAACAGTAACCTCTTTTTCTTTGCCTTTTGAATCTGTTGCTGTTTGCTTTTCAGAAACGGTGTCTTTATAGCTGTTAACAGCAAGCGTGATATATTTCTCGGCGAGCCTCGAAGCCTGTTTTGCTCTGTCAAGTGTGGTCTCAATTCTGCCATACCAAAGAAGGTCAGTTACAAGAGATCTAAGCATTGCATTTCTTTGATCAGATGGTCTTCCTAATTTTTTAGTTTCCATTTGTTTACTCCTTTATTAGTCTTCACGAACTTTAAGGCCAAGGCCAAGGTCGTTAAGTTTTGCGATAACTTCGTCAAGAGACTTGCGCCCAAGATTCTTAACTTTAAGCATATCGTCTTCTGTTTTCTTAGTTAAATCTTCAACTGTGTTAATGTTAGCACGTTTGAGGCAGTTATAACTTCTAACTGAGAGGTCCATTTCTTCAATGCTCATTTCCATAAGCTTTTGAACCTTATCTTCCTCACGGCTAACTAAAATTGATGTGCTATTCATTTCAGCAACAAGGTCAACAAACAAGTTTGCATGCTCAACAAGAAGTTTACTTGCAAGGCTTATAACCTCTTTCGCTGAAACTGTTCCATTGGTTTTAACTTCAACTGTTAATTTGTCAAAATCTGTGTTTTGACCAACACGTGTGTTTTCAACTTCATAGCTTGCGCTCTTAACAGGTGTGAACATACTATCAATGGCAATATAGCCAATTGGATATTCTTCGCTCTTGTTTTTATCTGCTGAAACATATCCCCTGCCACGTCCAACAATGATTTGCATATCTAGCTCTCCATCTGCTTCAAGAGAACAGATATAAAGATCAGGGTTGAGAACCTGAACTTCATCGTCTGGCATAATGTCTTTTGCTGTAACAACAGCAGGTCCCTTAACCTTAAGATATATTGTCTTCTTAAAGTTACGATCCGTACTAGCAGTTTTAACAGCAAGGTTTTTAATGTTCAAGATAATTTCGGTTACATCTTCTCTGCAACCTTTAAGTGTTGAAAACTCGTGTTGAACGCCTGCAATTTTAATGCAAACAGCGGCTGCTCCTGGAAGGCTTGAAAGAAGCATTCTTCTAAGCGCATTTCCAATTGTTGTTCCAAAGCCCTTTTCAAGTGGCTCCAAAACAAACTTTGCATAACTGCCGTTTTCATCTTCCAAACATTCAATTCTTGGTTTTTCAATTTCAAACATAACAAGTTCCTACCTTTTTTATTTATTACTTAGAATAAAGCTCAATGATTAAGTGCTCTTCAATGTTAAGGTCAATATCTTCACGAGCTGGAAGAGCAACAACTTTGCCCTCTAATTTCTCAGGGTTAAATTCAAGCCATTTTGGAACAACAACTCTTGATTCCCTAACACTTGCAAAGTTACCTTTCTTTTGCTTGTTTTCCTTAACAGAGATAACATTACCAACTTTAACTTCAAAAGATGGAATATTAACATTCTTTCCATCAACACAGATGTGTCCGTGGCTAACAAGTTGTCTTGCAGCGGCACGGCTTGAAGCAAGCCCCATTCTATAAACCACGTTGTCAAGCCTTCTTTCAAGCAAACTAAGCATGTTTTCACCAGTTTTTCCTTTCATTCTTTCGGCTTCAACATAGTATCCATGGAATTGTCTTTCAAGCAGGTTATATGCTCTTTTAACTTTTTGTTTTTCACGAAGCTGAGTTTGATACTCGCTTGGTTTCTTTCTGCTAACTGGGTGAACGCCAGGGTTAACTGGGCGTCTTTCCATTGCACATTTCTTTGTTAAGCATCTTTCACCTTTAAGGAAAAGTTTAGCACCTTCCCTACGGCAAAGTCTGCAATCTGCTTCAGTATATCTTGCCATAATTCCCTCCTACACTCTTCTGCGTTTAGGTGGTCTGCACCCGTTATGTGGGATTGGAGAAACATCTCTGATGAGTGTAACTTCAATTTCAGCGTTTGCAAGAGCTCTGATTGCAGACTCTCTTCCGTTGCCTGGTCCCTTAACATAAACTTCAACGCTCTTAATTCCGTATTCTTTTGCGGCCTTAGCAGCCTTCTCTGCAGCAATGCTTGCTGCAAAAGGAGTGCTTTTACGGTTTCCGCGATATCCAAGCGCACCAGCACTGCATGCAGTAAGCGCATTGCCGGCAACGTCGGTTATTGTTATGATTGTGTTGTTAAACGAAGATTGAACATGCACAATACCCTTGTCCACGTTTGTTGTTATCTTACGTTTTTTGGTTGTTGTTTTCTTAACTTGTGCCATAAAATCCTCCTTTATTTCTTCTTAATGGAACTTGTTCTTGGGCCTTTTCTTGTTCGAGCATTGCTATGAGTTCTTTGCCCTCTAACAGGCAATCCCTTTCTATGCCTAATTCCACGATAAGATCCAATTTCCATTAATCCTTTGATATCCATCGCAATATCTCTTTTCTTGTCGCCTTCAACAACAACATTCTTATCAAGATATTCACGAATCTTAGAAATATCGTTTTCGGTTAAATCTTTAACCCTTGTGTCAGGGTTAATCTTAGTTTCAGCTAATATTTTTTGCGAAGTTTTAAGGCCAACACCAAAAATGTATGTAAGCCCAATTTCTACTCTCTTTTCATTTGGTAAATCAACACCAGCGATACGAGCCATTTTTATCCTCCAAAGATTTTTAATTTATAATTTATTTTTTGCGCCTGTGGTAAGAAGTGTTAGTTCTTAGCCGCCCACATAGCGATTATTTTCAAAACCTGAAAATTGCAGAACAAAATGTTCTGCTTGTTTTTTAACCCTGAACCTGTTTGTGTTTAGGAAACTTTGAGCAAATTACTCTTAATTTGCCATTTCTTTTGATTACCTTGCAATTCTCGCAAATAGGTTTAACACTTGGTCTAACTTTCATTTTAGTTTTCTCCTTTATTTACTTCTCCAAATAATTCGGCCACGGGTTAAGTCATAAGGGCTCATTTCCAGTTTAACCGTGTCGCCCTCATAAACGTGTATAAAATTTTTCCAAAGTTTGCCTGAAAGATATGCAGTAACAACGTGACCATTTGCTAATTGAACCTTAAATGTTGCACCAGGCATTGCCTCAACAACCACTCCCTCAGTTTCAATAACGTCGTTTTTACTCACTTTTAACCTCCAAAGGTTTTGTTAAAATTTCAACACCAGTTTCGGTGATAACCACCGTATTTTCATAGTGGGCAGATGGCTTGCCGTCAGCCGTTCGCGCGTCCCACCCATGAATAATCATGTGATATGAGCCAGCATTAACCATTGGCTCAATGGCGATTGTGTGGCCAGCTTCAAGTTTCATGCCAGTTCCAAATATTCCATAGTTTGGAACACTTGGCGCTTCATGCATTTCTCTTCCTATGCCATGCCCCACCATATCTCGCACAACACTAAATCCATGTTTTTCAACATATCTTTGAACTTGCGCCCCGATATCGCCGAGATGGCTTCCAGCCTTAATATTCTTGATGCCCTCAAAGAAACTTTCTCTGGTAACATCAATCAGTTTTTGCTTTTCAGGGCTGATTTTGCCGATCGCAAAGGTTCGCGCAGCATCACCATGCCAACCTTTATAAATCGCTCCGCAATCAACGGATAGTATCATTCCTTCCTGCAAAATATCCGTGTGTTTTGGTATTCCATGAACCACAACATCATCAATTGATGTGCAGATTGTTGCAGGGAATCCATTATAGTGCAAAAAACTTGGTTTTGCACCCCTACTAATTATATACTCATTTGCGATTTTGTCAAGGGCCTTAGTGGAAATTCCAGGCCTTGCTTCCCTCTCCATAAGGGCTAGGGTTTCGGCCACAATGCTCCCTGCAATTCGCATGAGTTCAACCTGTTCAGGTGTCTTAGTTTTTAT
>JAFSVR010000037.1 GCA_017444895.1 Clostridia bacterium | reverse complement strand
TGGGCTGTTGCATATTGCTTTGTTTATTTCTTGATATATATGCTAGTCATAGGGCAATGCGCTGTGCTTTGGAGCAATGTTTCATTAGACTTGTTTGAAGTTTCATTATTTAGAACGATTGCTTACGTGTTTGCATTTGTTCCTGCATTGCCAATAGTGTTTAGTTGTTTTGTAAGTTATAACAAGCCAATAAAAAATAAAATTTAGGAGAGAAAGGTGTGAGCGTTTATTTTACTGATACTGATTGTGAAATTTGGTTTACTGATGTTGATAAATATAACATCAACTACCTTGCAATGCCATACACGATTTGTGGCAAAGAATATCCATATGATTATGGCAGAAGCACCGATTTCAAGGATTTATATGGTAAGGTTAGGGCGGGGGAAATGCCAACCACTAGCGCGCTCAACCCGCAAGACTATATTGATGCGTTTGAACCTTATTTTAAGAAGGGTCAAGATATTTTGTATGTTCATTTTTCAAGTGAGCTCAGTGGAACATTCAATCACTTAAGAACGGCTTATGAAGAACTCAAAGAGAAATATCCTGAAAGAAAAATCACAATGTTTGATACCAAGCAAATTTGTTATGGTGCTGGCGTTCTTGCGTTTGAAGGTGCAAAAATGCATAACGAGGGCGCAAGTGATGAGGAGATTATAAACAGACTTACAGTTTTAAGAGATAAGGTTAGAACAGAGTTTATGGTTGACAGCCTCTCTCACCTTAGGCGCGGAGGAAGAATTAGTGGCGCAAGTGCAGTGTTTGGAACAATGCTTAATATAAAGCCGGTTTTGGAATGCAATAGAGAGGGGAAAATTGTTAAAATTGGAACTCAGCATGGTATCAAAAAAGCCCTTGAATTTATGGTTGACAGGATGGTTAAGTGCTTTGATTTTGATATGGAGCAAGAGATTGTTTTGGCTGATGCTGACGAACCAAAAAATGCCGATTATATGGAGAGCTTGATACGAAAGAAACTTGGGGAAGGTGTTAAGATAAGAAGACTTCCGATTGGCCCTGTTATCGGGGCGCATTGTGGGCCATCGACTATTGGCGTAATTTACTACTCAAAGTAAAAACTTCCAAATTTAGCGAATAAGAAACAAAACAGCGAGTCTCGCATGCTTGGCAGTACAAAGAGTACAGCCTGCGCAAGACTCGCTCTTGTTTTCTTCCTTCTTCATCTAAATTTGTAAGTTTTTCAAACGTTCCAAATTTAGCGAAATAGTGCAGAAAATGCGTGTTCGAACCGAACGCACGTACAAGGAGTACGTTTATTCGGTGTCGAACACTTTTTTCTTTCTCTTTCATCTAAATTTGTAAGTTTTTAACGTGTTGCAATTTATTGAATAAGCATTCAGCAATTTTTCACATTTAACTCCATCATCGTTTCAGGCACGGCCGAGAAATAGGCTGGTTATTTTTATGAAAAATTTTTTATAAAATTGTCATTAAACGATTGACAAGAGAATTGCAAGGGTATAATATAAAGGTAGAGTTTGACTTTCTTTGACCTTTGATGGAGGAAAGAACGATATGGCAAATATAAGTGATGCGATAGAGCAGTTTATTTTGGATAATCTTGGGGAAGATGATGCGATAGATATTTCTCGCAATGAACTCGCGAGTTTCTTTTCATGTGCGCCAAGCCAAATTAACTATGTTTTGGAAACGCGTTTTACTCTTGATAGAGGATATATTAAAGAGAGCAGGCGTGGTGGCGGAGGCTATATAAGGATTCAGCGTGTTCCGCTTGAAAATGATGATAAGATGGCTTCGCTTGTTATTGATGGAATTGGTGATGAGCTCACAATTAAACGAGCTGAGCAAATTGTGGAGAAGCTTATGCGTGAGGGGGTTATTTCCAAGCGTGAAAAAGGCTTAATAGATTCAATGATTTCGGGTTCGGCACTTGCTGTTCCGCTTGCAATAAAGGATAGACTCAGGGCTCAGGTTTTTAAGGCGTGCTTGGTGTATTTGCTAAGCACAAATGAGGAGATTTAAGATGATTGAATATCCAAATAAAAACTTAGATTTTTGGCGTGGGCAATATGAAAACGCACCAAGCAAAGATGTTGTTTGCCCAAGGTGTAGCCAGCATTTAAGTGACCTTAATGAAACATATTTTGTGGGGTGCCCAGAGTGCTATAATGTTTTTGCTCCACATATTGAAAGGCTTGTTTTGAAGTATCATGGAAAGGCTAGCCATATTGGCAAAAGGCCAAGCGGGGAAAGCTTAAGCAAGGCAAGACTTGAGCGTCAACTTGCAGAACTTTCAAGGGCTGAAAAAGAGGCTGTTATGGCGAGAGATTATCTCCGCGCTGAAGAAATCAAACATCAAATTAAATCTTTGAGGGGGCAGGAATAATGGCGGTTTACGATATCAGTTCAATTGTTATGTCAACCCGAATTAGATTGGCGAGAAACCTAGAAGATTTTCCAATGCCTCAGCGTCTTAGCTCAAGTGAGGGTTTTGAGGTTCTCAAACAAGTTGCAAAGGCGGTTGGAAACCTTGATGAATTTAAGATATACACAATAAATAAGTTGCCAGAAATTGATGCAAAGGTGATGCAAGAAAAGCACCTTATCAGTTCAGATTTGCTTGAAAAAGATTATGGGGCAGTTATTCTTAACAATGATGAAAGCATTTCCATTATGGTTAACGAGGAAGATCATATACGTGAGCAATGTTTTATGAGGGGGCTTGAATTAGAAAAGGCCTTTGAAACACTTTCTGGATATGACGATAAAATTTTGTCTAATCTTAAAGTTGCTTATGACGAAAAATTTGGATTTTTAACAAGTTGTATAACAAATGTTGGAACGGGGATGCGTGCATCTGTTATGATGTTCCTGCCAGCCCTTACAATAACAGGGCAAATAAAGGAAATTTTGCCAGCGCTTTCTCAAAAGGGGCTTTGTGCTAGAGGGGTGTATGGCGAGTCTAGTGGAGCAGATGGATATATGTTCCAAATCTCAAATGAACATACCATCGGTCAAACAGAAAAAGAAATT
The DNA here is from genome assembly GCA_017444895.1 of Clostridia bacterium. Lineage (GTDB taxonomy): Bacteria > Bacillota > Clostridia > Christensenellales > UBA1242 > UMGS2070. The sequence continues at coordinate 2,800 of JAFSVR010000037.1, read as the reverse complement.
GTTGGAACGGTTAAAGAAGCCGTTTTAAGAATTTGTGAGTTTGAGAACAGGGCAAGAAAGAATCTTATGGCAACCCAAAGTGTTAAGATTAAAGATAAAGTTTTCAGGGCCCTGGCGATATTGTCAAATTGCTGTCTGCTTACGGCGCAAGAACTTTTGACTCTTGCGGGCGAAGTTAAGATGGGGATTGCTCTTGGCGTTTTAAGGTTTAAGGACAATGGCATATTTGATAAACTTGTTGTGAGCTGTCAACCGAACAACTTAACGCAAATTTCAGGGCGAACGTTCTTTGATGATGAGGTTGATGAATTCAGAGCAAAGTATGTTAATGAGGCTCTTAAAAACCAAAGGATAAAATAAACAAAAAACGCAAAAATTAATTGAAAAATATAAAAAAGTTGAAAAAATTATAAATATAAGGAGATTTTATTAAAATGGAAGCAATGAGTAGTAATGCAAAACAGGCACTTTCAAATGCCCAAAAACTAGCTGAAAAACTTGGCGACAAGAACATTGGAACGGAGTATTTGCTTTATGGCTTGGCAAGCGTTAAAGCTGGAGTGGCATCTAAACTGCTTGCTCAGGTTAATGTTACAAGCCAGGCAATTGAAAATGTTTTGAAACAATCAAAAGCATATGGCGGTGGAGCAACAAGCAATCTAGATTTTACGCCAAAGGTAAAAAATGTTATATCAAACGCCGTTAAGATCTGTGAAGACTATGGCCCGGGTTATGTTGTTACCGAAGATTTGTTGTATTCTGTTTTGGTTGATACAAACTGTCAGGCCGTTAGGATTCTAAGAGATGCGTTTAATGTTGATGTAACGTCACTTACTAAGCGTGTTGCTGATGTTATTCGTGGCATGGGTTTTGATGACGATTTCTTTGGTTTTGGAAATATATTTGATGCGTTTAATGCTCCGTTTGGTGCAACAGTTGTTCAAACGGCACAGCCTCAAAACTACCAAAACAATTACGAAGCTGAAAACGCAAAGAGAACGGCACAAAAGGCTAGCGAAATCAATAGCGACTTACCAGAAGTTTTAAGGGATATGGGAATAGACCTTACAGCAAGGGCAAGGGCTGGGAAAATGGACCCTGTTATTGGCAGGGAAAAAGAAATTGATAGGATTATTGAAATCCTTTGCCGAAAAACTAAAAACAATCCTTGTCTTATTGGCGAGGCGGGGGTCGGAAAGTCGGCTGTTGTTGAGGGCTTAGCCCAAGCAATTGTTCGTGGTGACGTTCCAGAACTTTTGCAGAACAAAATAATTTTCAGCCTTGATATTGGCTCGCTTATGGCGGGAACAAAATATCGTGGAAGCATGGAAGAAAAACTGAAAAATGCTATCAGCACCATAACCAGTGCCAAGAACATTATTGTCTTCATTGATGAAATTCACATGCTTATAGAGGCTGGAAGCAAAGAAGGCGAGGTTAGTCCAAGCGATATGCTCAAACCTTATCTTGCAAGGGGAGAGATGCAAACCATTGGCGCAACAACAACTGATGAATATCGTAAATTTATTGAAAAGGATAAGGCGCTTGAAAGAAGGTTTCAGCCAATTATGGTTGACCAGCCAAGTGAGGAAGATGCTGTTAAGATTCTGAAAGGAATTCGTGATTCTTATGAGGCGTTCCATAAAGTTAAAATAACAGATGAAGCGATTGAGGCAGCTGTTAAACTTTCAGTTAGATATATTATGGATAGGTGCTTGCCAGATAAGGCTATTGATCTTATTGATGAAGCAAGCAGCCGAACCAAAGTTAAGGGAAGCATAACACCTGAAAAACTGAAGGAACTTGAGGCACAACTTAAAGATGTGGAGATGCAAAAGCAGGAAGCAAGCCGTTCCGAAAACTTTGAAAAGGCAAATGAATATAAAGAAAAAGCCAACGAACTAAAAGAGAAAATTGAGCAAGCAAGGGCAGATTGGAAAAACGGGAAAACCAACGAAGAGGGGGTTATCACTGCCGAGGATATTGCCAAAGTTGTTTCAAGTTGGACAAAAATCCCAGTTACAAAACTCACAGAAACAGAAAAAGACAAGCTTGTTCATCTTGAAGACATTTTGCATAAACGTGTTATTGGCCAAAATGAGGCAATCAGTGCTGTAAGCAAGGCGATAAGAAGAGCAAGGGCTGGGCTTAAAGATCCAAAAAGACCAATTGGCTCGTTCATTTTCCTTGGGCCAACAGGCGTTGGAAAAACCGAACTGTGCAAGGCTCTTGCCGAGGCAATGTTTGATGATGAAAATATGGTTATCAGATTGGATATGAGCGAATATATGGAAGCTCACTCAGTTGCAAAATTGATTGGCGCTCCTCCGGGATATGTTGGTCATGAAGATGGCGGACAACTTACCGAGCAGGTTAGAAGAAAACCATATAGCGTTGTTCTGTTTGATGAGATTGAAAAGGCGCACCCAGACGTGTTTAACATTTTGCTTCAAGTTCTTGACGATGGAAGGCTCACTGATAGTCAAGGGCGAACGGTTAATTTCAAAAACACTATTATAATCATGACAAGCAACTGTGGGGTGGCAGACTTGCCAAAGAGAAGCAAAAAACTTGGTTTTGATGATGATGCCGATAGCGAAAAAACAGACAACAAAGAATTTTTGCTAAAAGCGCTTAAAGATCATTTCAAGCCAGAATTCCTTAACAGAATTGATGTTGTTTGTGTTTTTGACAATCTTTCAAAAGAGGATATAACAAAAATTGCAACAATAATGATTAATCAGCTTAACGATAAGCTAAAAGATAAAAAGATCACTTTGAGGTTAACTAAGGGCGCAAT
>JAFSVR010000036.1 GCA_017444895.1 Clostridia bacterium | reverse complement strand
TAACGAATAATCCTGCAATAATTGCAAATATTAAATAAATGCTGCTACTATTCATATCATCTCTCCTATTTTATTATATCATAAAATGCTGTGATTACAAACTTAAATCAATACTTTGGCATTTAAACGTGTGCTTGTCTTGATACAAGTCGTTGTCACTTCGCTCCAACGAAGACAAGCACACATAAATAAACTTGGTTAGAAGAAAGAGTTTGTGCTGGCAGAGCAAACGCACGACGCTCTTATTTTTTTCTCTTTGTTTTTTAGTGTAAACGAATATTCTTTGTTGTCAAGGTTAAAATACATGTCTTATAATTGTAAATATTAAGATAACAAAGACAACCTATGACAACGGCATAATATCCGTTTTGTTGGCTGGTTAAGAGAAAATAAAATAACACTCTAACTTTTTCAAGTTAAAGTGTTAATTATTTGGCTAATTTCAAAAGTCGGTGGCGATTGCCCCGTTTTTTATTGCTTTATAATTTCTTGATATAGCAGGTTTTTCTTCTAACAACTTCCCTATCAAACATATCAAGCGACTCAAGCGCTGGAGTGTTGGTTTCAAGTTGAGCCCCGCTGTCGCAATGATCAATGCCATTTTTCATTATTCTTTCAAGCATGTGGTTAATGATAACCGCTGTTACACCCTTCTTTTGGTATTCTGGTTTTACGGCGATAAGCGCAAGTTCCAAAACCTTTGGGTGCTTGATAGCATGAAGAAGCCTTGCCCACCCAAAAGGCAGATATCTCCCCTTGCTTTTTCTGATAGCATCTGCAATTGACGCATATGCAAGGCCAAAGCCAATGAGTTCATCATCTTTATTAAAGATAAGGCTGACATAGTCTTTGTTTATAATTAATTTGAACAAGCCTATCGTTTGATCAATGAGTTTATCATTAAAAGGAATGGTTCCATATAAATTCTTATAGCACTCGTCAAGAAGTTCAAAGAACTTTTTGCCATAGCCATCAATGATTTCTTTGGTGTTTTTGAACTGCTTTTCATAAAAACCATAACGTTTTTCAACCATCTGGCAAACCCGAGCAACTCTTTCATTTGGCTCTTTTGGAACATAAAGGCGCCATTCAACCCATTTGCAATCTGGCTTATATCCGTTTTCTTCAATCAACTTTTTATAGTATTCAGCGTTCCAAGAGCCTTGGAAAGTTCCAAGGGTTTCAAAACCCTCAACCAAAAGCCCTTCTCTTTCAAGGTCATTAAAACCAAGAGGCCCGTGGATATATTCCATTCCCTTTTCCCTTGCCCAATTTTCAGCTGTTTCAAGCAAGGCTTTGGCAACTTCGCTATCGTTTATAGTGTCAAAACGAGAAAACCTTGCATATTTTGTATGGTTTTTCTCGTTATATGCGTGGCTAACAATTCCAGCAACCCTTCCAACAACCTTATTATCACGATAAGCAAGGAAATACTCCGCTTCGCTCTCTTCAAAAGAAGCGTTTTTCTTTGGGCTGGTCAGGTTGTATTCGTCAAGCTCAAAAGGCGGAACATAATAAGGGTTGTCTTTATATAAGTCCGTTGGAAACTTAACAAATTTTTTCATTTCTCTTTTGCTAGTTATCTTTTTTACTTCAACCATTTTTCATCCTCTAAACAACATCATTTTAAGCCCTATGTTTCAAAAAAGCAACTTTTTTGCACACCTTACTTATTCTAAACCCTTAAATTTGCAAATATATTTAACATAGAGGAATATATGGGCAAACTATTCAGAGCCGTTGCATATGTAACCATTTTTTCAGTTTTAACTCGCGCACTAGGATTTCTTTTAAGAATCTATCTTTCAAGGGCCATGGGGGCTGAACTTCTTGGAAGCTACCAAATCGCCATGAGCATCTTTAGCGTTATTTTAACCCTTGTTGCCAGCGGGCTTCCAACCATTGTGTCGCGCCGTGTTGCCTACTACCGCGGGAATAACGAACTAGAAAAAGAGCAAAAAACCGTCAGCGCTGGCCTTATTATTGCCCTTGTTGTTTCCACTCTTGTTTGTTTGGTTTTTGTTCTTTTTCCGTCAATTTTTAGCCGATTTTCAACATATACAGAATCGCTTGACGTTTTAATGTTTCTTTTGCCTGGGGCAATTATAAGCGCAATCTACGCCATTTTAAGGGGGGCTCTTTGGGGACAAAAGCGCTTTTTCACCATCAGTTTTGCCGAATTCTTTGAACAGGTAATTAGAATTGCTGTTTTGTTTATTATCTTAAACCTGCCGCTTTCCATTTCAATCAGCCAAAAAGCCGGTTTGTCTTTAACCATTGCGTGTGTTGTTAGTACTTTATATGTTGTTATAATGTATTTCGTATTTGGGGGGCACCTTAAAAGCCCAAAAGGCGAATTCAAAAGCGTTTTGAAAACCAGCTCACCAATAACCGCCGTAAGGACCATTTCCAGTTTGGTAACATCTCTTATTGCAATCATCATTCCCGCCCGCCTTATGCTCTATGGCTACACTTCTAGCGAGGCACTTGCCAAATTTGGCACCATAATGGGAATGACTTTCCCTTTAATTATGGTTCCCGGCACCCTTATTTCTTCTTTCGCCGTTGCCATTATCCCGGATATTAGCGAGCAAACAACAAACATAGATATTGGGGTTAAAGATTTTCAAACCCTTAAAAGCAAGGTTAATCTTTCAATCAGCTTAACCATCATAATTTCATGCCTATTGCTCCCCGCCTATCTATCCGTTGGAAGAGGTATTGGCTATTTCCTTTTTGCGTCATATGAAGCAGGTGAATATCTTTCAAAAGCATGCGTGTTGATGCTGACTTTGGGAACAAGCCAAATAACATCTTCCATTCTTAACGCCATTGGTCTTGAACTAAAATCTCTTAAAAACTATGCCATAAGCGCTGTTGCTCTCTTTGTTTGCATCTTCTTTTTGCCAAAATATCTTGGCGTTGATGCCCTGATATTGGGGATGTTTCTCCTTTCTACAATATCCACCTTGCTCAACCTTTTGATGCTCAAAAAAAGAAACCTTCTTTCAAAAGACTTTTTGAAGGTTTGTGCCGTTATGCTGATTTCAACTTTGCCTTGCGCCCTGCTTGGATATTTCACATTCAACATTGTCAGCAATGTGATCCCGCTGTTTTTTGCTCTTGCCATAAGCGGAGGGCTTTCAACCGGCTTTCTGATTTTGCTTATCCTTTGTTCTAACCTGGGGTCAGCAAGATATTTCCTGGTTAAAAAATTAAAGAAAAAGCCACTCTAAGTGGCTTAATTTTCTATTATCAAAGTTATTGGCCCATCATTTTCTTGAACAATCTGCATGTCTGCCCCAAAAACCCCAGTTTTAACTGGAAGCGATGTTTGAGATTTAACATATTGAGTAAACTTCTCAAACAAAACCCCAGCTTCGTCATATTTCATAGAAGCGGTGAACGACGGCCTATATCCATCTGACAAATCGCCATATAGAGTGAAGTTTGAAACAAGCATAATTTCGCCTTGAACCTCACCAATTCCAAGATTCATCTTGCCATTTTCATCTTCAAAAATTCTAACTCCGCAAATTCTTTTTGCTGGCAAAGCAAAGCTGGCTTCTGTGTCATCATTTTTGAAGCCAACAAAGCAAACAATTCCCTTGCCAATTTGGCTTATAATCTCCCCATCAACACTGAGGCTTGCACTTTTAACACGTTGCAAAACAACCTTCATCTTATTTTCCTCTGCAAAAATTCTAGCAAAACATCTTCATTTTTGCAAGCAATTACAATATGTTTTCTGGCGCTATTGTGAAATCGTCTTTATAATGCAAGCAAAAGTCTTGAAGCGCACCAAGTTCAACAACCGCTTCTTCATAGTTGTTTTGTTCGGCATAACTTTGAATACGACTCATGTTGATTTCAACCTCTTTCATACCCGTGTGCCACACAACCATTTTAAGAATTTTTGTTTTCTCCCGCCACCTTTCGTGAAGAGCCGTAAGATATGATATGTTTTCTTCCCTATCTATGTTTGACTTATCTTCATTAAACATTGATTCAACAACCGTGAGCTCATTTTGCAAGTATTCAAAACTATTCTGAATATACACATTTTCAAGCACGCATAAAGCAACAATAATTGTGGCAATAACAATCATGGCAATCCATTTCTTTACCATTTTCCACCACCGCCATATTCAACTGAAAATGTTGAATATTTGTTAACATTTTTGCCTTGAACAAACACCTTTCCATTATTATCTAGCGTTAATAGCAAAACGTCCTTAACATTTTTAAGTTTTGCCCTGCTCAAAATGTTGTTGATAATTTTTTCACCAACCCCGCACATTTCAAAATTTTCCTTCATAACCTTGCCATCCATAATAAGGTTAACTGGAAATCCCGCCTTTGTTGTTTCCACTCCAACATCTGTCTTGGTTGCAGGAGCATTAGACGGCGCCGGAATGCAACACATTTTGCCATTGGTTTCAATAATTGCATACGCAACTTCATCCACACTGGAAAACCCACACCCACGCATAGACTCAATTAAGTCATCTAGCGTCATATTAAGTGTTTTTAATTCCTTAAAGTTAATGCCTTGAGGTGTGATAACTATGGCTGGTCTGCCAGACACAAGATACCTTGCCCACATACTTTTTCTAGACAAAACACAAATTAAAAAATGAATAACAAGAAGCGTAAAAATAGGAATAAGCCCATGCCCCAATGGCACCGCAACTTCGGCCATTGGAATACATGCAAGATCAGCGATAATCAGGGTTATAACTAACTCAAATGGTTGCATTTCTCCAATTTGGCGTTTACCCATCAATCGGATAACCACCAAAACAAACAAATATATGATAATTGCCCTTATGGCCATCAAACTCATACTATAATTATTAAATCAAAACAAATTTTTATTCAAACCACCTTGACAGCAATAAATTTTATGATATAATATGCTGGTAAAAAGAGAGGATAAAATATAATTATGAATATAATTCACGAAAACGATAACGAATACATAACTTATGGGCAAATTCCCCAATCAACAAAAAACAAAATGTGGAGACAGCTTCGTAAGCAAAGGCTTCACGGAGAACTTAATGCAACTGCCCTAACCCCATATTCAATTGCTGACCCATCATTTCCATATAGAATGAAGGTTGGGCTTCTTGAGGAGTTTCATTGTGACCATCACTACGCAAAGGTTGGCTATTTCAATTCACCAAGTTTTGTTATGCCAAAATTAAATTATGTTGAGAACAAAAGCACAGATTATGAAACAAACAAAAACATCAACCTAATTTACGTTTTGCCAACAGATAAGCTTATAGATTCTGCAAAGAATTTTTATGCTTATTATGAACAAATTGTTGAAAAGGCCGAGAACCTAAAACTTGTTAGACAAGCGGCTTATGCAATGAAAGATCTTGTTGCAATTATTGCAAACGAAAATAAAAAATTGGCTCCAGAAGAAACTGCTGAAAAATAAATATTAACACAAAATATCCACCCTATAGTCACTGGCTTTTGAAACTAGCAAAATAATTTTAGAAAACACTTTATCATAATTGATAAGGTGTTTTTTGTTAATTAGTTGACAAAGCTGTCATATAAAAGTATAATTAGTATGAAAAGTATAACTAGTTATACAAAAGGAGTTTGATATGGAAAAAGTCAAAACTGATAAAAACAAATATGTTGGTATTTGTAAAGTGGGAGAAAAAGGACAAATTGTTATACCTAAAGAGATAAGAAATATGTTTGATATAAATCCAGGAGATTCTGTTATTGTTCTTTCCGATAAGGAAAAAGGTATTGCTTTACTAAAAGCAGATGTTATTGATAGTTTAACAGATAAGGTATTAAAACAATAAGGAGTTTTATTGGATGAATATTATAACGATTGAAAATGTTTGCAAGAACTATAAAACTAAAAAGGCGTTAGATAATGTTTCTCTAACAGTTAAAGAAGGCGAATTGTTTGGGCTTTTGGGCGTAAATGGTGCTGGAAAAACAACTCTAATTAAAATTCTTTGTGGTTTAACGAAAAAAACAAGTGGAACTATAATGATAAATAATTTTAATTTAGATAAAGAGATTGATAAAATTAAAGAAATTATAGATATATCACCACAAGAAACATCAGTGGCAAACAATCTAACAGTAAAAGAGAATTTAGTGTTTTTTGCAAATATATATAACAATAATAATGCTAACACAATAAATGAAATTATTGATATCTTTAATCTAAATGAAGTGATAAATCAACGAGCAAAAACCCTATCTGGTGGCTATAAAAGAAGATTATCTATTGCAATTGCCTTAATTTCAAAACCAAAAATCTTATTCCTAGATGAGCCTACACTTGGTTTAGATGTTTTTGCTAGACGTGAACTTTGGAATATCATTAGAAAATTGCAAAAAGATATTACATTAATTTTAACATCACATTATTTAGAAGAAATTGAAAACTTATGTGATAGAGTTGCTATACTATCAAATGGAAAATTATTAAAAACAGGAACAATTGAAGAATTAAAGCGAATAACAAATGCACAAAACTTTGAAGATGCTTTTATAAAATTAGTGGAGGCAAAGAATGAATAAAGTTATAAATTTTTATAAAAGAAATCTAAAAGAAGTTTTAAGAGACCCTATTATTTATATTTTTTGTTTAGGATTTCCTATTGCTATGTTTTTGCTATTTTATATAATCAATAAGTTTTCAAATGGAAATACTCCCATCTTTGAAGTATTGCCTTTACTTCCTGGAATAATTGTATTTTCGTATTCTTTTGTTATGTTAACTCTTGCCATTATTGTATCAAAAGACAAACAAACATTCTTCTTAAAAAGACTATATTCTTCCCCAATGAAATCCTATCATTTTATATTAGGATATTCCCTTGTTGGTTTATTTATTGGATTATTACAAACAGGAGTTTGTATAATAACTGGGTTTATAATTTCTCTAATATCTAATATTGGCTTTATAACTATTGGTAATATTGTACTTTTAATTATTTCTCAATTGCCAATGCTTATTACAAATATATTTTTAGGAATATTATTTGGAACTATATTTAATGATAAATCAGCACCTGGTATTTGTTCTGCATTTATAAGTTTTTCTGGAATACTTGGTGGTTGCTGGATGCCAATTGAAACTATGGGTGCTTTTGAATCATTTTGTAGATTTTTACCATTTTACCCATCAGTTTATATTGGTAGAATAATAACAAATTCAACAAACGCATTGGGATTAGCTTATTCTTTTGATAACACTGCAATCTTAGGTTTAATTCCTATCTTTATATTTATGTTTGGTAGTATAATCCTAACAATTATAGCATTTAAAAAAAATATGGTTAGCGATAAATAAAAATTAAAATAGCACTGTGGCGTGTGCTTGTCTTGATACAAGTCGGTGAGCGCTATCGCTCCACCGAAGACAAGCACCCATAAAATAACTTAGTTAGAAGAAAGAGTGTGTGCTGGCAGTGCAAACGCACGACACTCTTTCTTTTTTTCTCTTTGTTTTTCAGTGCAAACGAATATTTTTTTGTCAAGGTTAAAGTGCATGTCATGTAATTGTAAATATTAAGATATCAACGACAACCTATGACAACGGCATAATATCCGTTTTGTTGGCTGGTTAAGAGAGAATAAAATAACACTCTAACTTTTTCAAGTTAAAGTGTTAATTATTTGGCTAGTTTC
>JAFSVR010000035.1 GCA_017444895.1 Clostridia bacterium | reverse complement strand
TTTTAGCAAATGAGCGGGAGCAACTTGTTGCGGTCTGGCTCCGACAGGAGATCGGGTGTAACCCGGGACCCCGTTAACACAACTTAATAACCACAAATATATGGTTCACTAGCTCAGTCGGTAGAGCACTTGACTTTTAATCAAGGGGTCCCGGGTTCGAATCCCGGGTGAGCCACCACTAACCATTCCCGATTGCATATATTTGCAATTTTGGCAACAACCTCCGTAAGATCGGGTCAACAAACCGTTACCCGTCTTACAACCTGAATTCTCTTGGCTGGTCTTCCCCAGCCTTTATATTTACAAGCAACTAGAATATTTACAACTTAATACTCACGCGGATGTGGTGAAATGGCAGACACGCTAGACTTAGGATCTAGTGCCGAGAGGCGTGGGGGTTCAAGTCCCTTCATCCGCACCAAATAAAAATGCAGGCGTTATGCCTGCGTTTTTTGTTTTTGTTCTATAAACTAGGAGCGTCTTTTTCGTGCTTTTGTCCCAATAGACGTTCAAAGGCTAAAGAGATTTTTTTATTATCCCGTTTTGCATTTTCAAAGGCCGTTGAATCGCTCAATATTTCATATTTAACTAATGCAAACAAAACACGGGATTGCTCTTCAGTGAGTTCTTTTCCAAAATAGTTACCATTGGGAATCATGATTGCAGAAAAACCCTGATAATTTATTACTTTTGCAACTCCTTGACTTTGAACAAATATATCAACTGCACTACTCATTCCTTTGCGTAAAGTTGATATTGCATCTAGCCCCATATTGCTTTCTACTTGCAACCTCCCCAGATCTTTTTGAAAAAGTCTTTCACTATCCAAACCATCAATGCCGAAACTCTTAAAAACCCTATCAACCACGCTTTGATGAGTCTGTGGCGGGCGCAATATTCCAATTTCTCCATTTGGCAAGATAAAAAGATGCAAAATTTTATAATTATGAGTTTGCTTTATGACTGATTCAAGATTCAAAAACTCCCATTCAGAGCACACAAAAACCTGTTTCCTGAGCTCGGAAAGCATGTCTGGGAAATTTGGATAATCAAACAACTCTTGCATCGAACTATAACCTCAATATAATAGTACAACACACCGCTATGCTTTTCAAGTTTATGTTTTAATTAATATAAAAAGAGTGAAAATTTCACTCTTTTTTACAAGTTTATAACACCATTTCACCGTCTTCTTCAATTTTCTTGCTTTGCGAGCTTAAAACCTTTTGGCAAAGATTATTAAATTCATCTTCTGTTACGCCTTGAACTTCCCATTCAAACTGTCTTTGTGCAACTGGAGTTGTTTGAATTTTTCCAGTGCCATCTTTTATGGTTATAAGATCAATGACATCATCAATACGATTAATTATTTCTTCATTTTTTATCTCGCTTCTCCACTTGCAATAGTCACAATAAACAGAGGTTCCTTGTTCAAATGTTCCGGAACATTTTTTGAAGCCTAATCTTGCAAATTTTTTGGCAATTCGTTGAAAATTATCCGCAATGTCTTGAACATCTTGCAATCTGTTATCTTTAAGATATGATGCAAGCATACATACTTCCATAAAATTCATATCATCAGGAATTTCAAAAACATTGGAAGCATAAATAACTTCTTTGATTTTTGGCTTTATCAGTCCCAAAGGGCCTGCATGGGCTTGCTTC
>JAFSVR010000034.1 GCA_017444895.1 Clostridia bacterium | reverse complement strand
GGGCGATTGGAGTTGAGCGGGCCGACTACCACGTCGGCGCAAAGCAAAACGCAAAGCGCCTCTTGTGTCCCCTAGCGAAGTTTGAATATAAGCATAGACTGTGTCCCCTGAGGGGAAGGTGGTGCGGAGCACCAAAGGGTTAAAAAACCTTTTGGTATTCGCCAAGGCTCATACCACCTTTCCCTAGAGGGAACACGGTGTCCCCTAGCGAAGCGAAGCTTGAATATAAGCATAGGCGGTGTCCCCTGAGGGGAAGGCGGTGCGGAGCACCAAAGGGTTAAGAAACCTTTTGGTATTCGCCAAAGCTCATACCACCTTCTCCTAGAGGAGACACAAACCTTTTGGTAACTGGCGTTACCACCTTCTCCTAGAGGAGACACGGTGTCCCCTAGCGAAGCGAAGTTTGAATATAAGCATAGACGTTGTCCCCTAGCGAAGCGAAGGGGAAGGCGGTGCGGAGCACCAAAGGGTTAAAAATAAAAAAGCCTTAATAAAAGGCCAAAAAGGAGAAAAATGTAATTAAAAAATATTTTTGTAAATATCATCACAAACAGCGTCAAAATAATGCATCACATCAAAATTTGAATATCTTATCACTTTGATTCCCAACGCATTAAGATTTTCAGTTCGAATTGCATCATCTTTGCTATTAGCATCTTCATAATGTTGCCCACCATCAAGTTCAATAGCAATTTTGGATTTTGGACAATAAAAATCAACGATATAGTTCCCAATCAGTTTTTGCCTATAAATTTTGGTTGGCAGTTGTGCTAAAAATTCAAACCATAACTTTCGTTCTTGCTTGGTCATGTTTTTGCGAAGGGTTTTGCCATTATTTAAGTTGCTGTGGTTATACCTGAACATATTTACAGTATATAGATTGCAATATTGGTTGTCAAGTGTGAACCTTTTGGTATTCGCCAAGGCTCATACCACCTTCTCCTGGAGGAGACACGGTGTCCCCTAGCGAAGCTTGAATATAAGCATAGACGGTGTCCCCTAGCGAAGCGAAACTTGAATATAAGCATAGACTGTGTCCCCTGAGGGGAAGTGGTCGAACGAAGAGAGACAAAGGGTTAAAAAACCTTTTGGTAACTAGCGTTACCACCTTTCCCTAGAGGGAACACGGATAAGCGGAAAGCGTGATGCCGCAATAAAAGAAGCCGAAATGATGTGTCCAATAATGGAGGGGTTTGCAAAAAGTTGATGTACCTGGCACGCATAAAGTTTTTGCAAGCCTTGCCATTTGAGGAAAATAGATAAGCCAAGTTTTGAACATTTTGCTTTGAAAAATGTCGGAGGGTTTGTGGAAACCTTGATTGTCATCTTATCGGGGTTCTTGGGTTTGAACAAGCAGAAAGCAGAAAGACAAAAGATATTTCAATCTGCTTTCAAAAAATAACACAAGGAGAAAAATATGGAGAACACGCAAAACAAATCTAAAAAGAAACTTTGGATTGCTCTTGGAAGCCTTGCCGTTGCAGTTATCATTGGCCTCTCAATCACCGTTGGGGTTTTGGCTGCAACACAAGCAGAGGTTACTGGTGGAATCACCGTTACCTACACGGCAACCGAAGTTGCAGCAGAAATCACTGGAACCTATCAAGTTCTTAATGGCTCTGTTACCGATTTTGTTACTGGCGACAGCAATGACAACGCAACTGACATCGATGAAAGCAAAACGATTGTTTTCACTGGTGATGAAGCAACAGCATCAGATTCCTTCACAACTGTTAGCGACATTGCCCTGACATCAGCAAACAAGAGCGTAACCTTCACCTACACCATTAAAAACACTTCTGGTTCAAAGGGAATTGCTGCTCAAGTTACTTTGCCAACAACCATAACTAACATCACTGTTAGTGCTGGAGCGGCAACAAACGTTACCGACAGCGCAAGTGTTACGGTTACCCCAGGAACAGACCATGCAACCGACAGTTTCACTGTTCCAGCAGGAAAGACTGTTACATACACGGTTACTGCAACTGTAACAGAAGTTAAAAACAGCGCAAGCTATTCAGGCTCATTCATTTGGGCTCTTAGCCTCGCTGCATAAATTCACCCCACAAAAGCCTTTGGGGGTGAAAAGATGACCGCACTTGAAGGCTTTTGGTTTTTTTTGATTGAATAAGCGCATATGGAAGAAAATTTGTTGAATGAAAAAGAGGAAGGGGCTGTTGAGGCCAAGAGTTCACGCATGAAAACGGCGTGGTTTTTGGTTCTCACTTTTGCTTTCATTTTTGTTGGGATTGATGTTGGAATCATCATTTCTTCCCAAAGCCAAAAATCTCCGGTTGTTGAACTTACGGTTTCTGCCTATACTGCTGGGGAGGTCAGCAAGAGAATTTTCAGAAACGACTATTCGTTTTTTGAGATCCACGAAAACGCAAAAGAAACCCAAACAACAATCAACGAAAAGATTTCAGCAAGTCAGCATATCAAGCTGGTTTATGCAATCAAAAAAAATGTTAATTCTTCAATGAAATTCAGTTTTGCTTTTGCAGATGCCCAGATGGTTAATTGCAATGTTTTCTATTCGCTTGATGGGGCGGAGTTGGTTCCGCTTGATGGCGGGGGTGTTGAGGTTGACTGCGCAAGCACCTCAGAACTGGATATATACATTATGATTGCAAATGTTAGCAACGACAGCAGTTTTTTTGCCAATGCCGTTTTTAATATTTGGGCGCAATAAGGGGGAGGGTTAAATTGAACAAGGCGATTAATGTTATTGTTAAAGAAGACGACAGCATTGAAAAACAACTGAACAAAACAGCAAAGCAATTGCATCGCAAATATAGCAAGAAAAGGCAGATTAATGAAAAGCTTTTGAAGCCAAAAACCCCCGCAAAAAGGGCGTGGTCAATTGTTTTTGATTGTTTGTGCACGGTGTTTGTTATTCTGGCGGGCGTGATGTGCTTTTCTTCGATAAACAGCCGTATTCAAAAAGTGTGTCCAACATTTTTTGGGTATTCAAACCTCAAAGTTGCCTCTGGGAGCATGACAAACAGTGGCCTTAATATTGGAGACACGGTTGTTGTTCAAGCGGTTGACACCTCAACGGTTAAGGAAGGCGACATCATTTCGTTTTATGCCTATTCAGCAGACTACAACAAGTTTGACATCAACACGGTTTCAAAAGTGGACAACCAAACCATTGGTGAAACAAAATATATCCATTCATTTGTTTCAATGTTTGGCTACCAACCAAAAGAAATAGTGTCTGCCGCACAAGCTGGTGCAAGTTTGGTTATTCATCATGTTCGTGCGGTTTATGAAGACGAGAACGGAACACGATGGTTCAAAACGTATGGTTCATCTAATTCAACTGACGACACTTGGTTTATATCAAGCAACATGGTTGTTGGAATATATAACAATTCAAGCGCTGCAACGATGATGTCAAAAACCATTGCCGTTTTCTCTTCAAGGTTTGGGGTTGTTTTTCTTATTGTTCCCATAGCGCTTCTTGTTGCTGTTTTGATTCTGGAAAATTTGAAAAATGTTCAGCTTGCAAAACTTGAGCTTGATTGCGTTGAAGAAAAACGAAAAATAACCGATCCAATTTGTGTTAAATTTAATGTTGCCCACAATATGGACACCAAAACAAAATATAAGATTTTGGCACAGGCCAGCCCAGGAAACTATAACGAATATGTTTCTCTGCTTTGGAAAGATGGCTCGGCGCCTTCAAGCATAAGAAAATATTTAACCAAAAAGAATATCTTGCTTGCATATAACTGCAAAATGCTTGAACTCAACCGAGAGTGTGAAAAAATGTTTGCAGATGGCGAAAAACCAACAAAGATTGCCAAATATTATTTGGAACAAAAAGCAAATCTGCAACAAGAACAAAAAGCAAAAGAACAGGCGTTGAAAAACATTCTTAAATAGTTCAAAAACATTTCCTTCACGCAATATTGAGCTTGCTAAACTACTTATATTAAAAAAATTGGACAAAGGCCCAATTTTTTTATTTGGCGGGGTAGCTTGGCAAATTTCATTATAACTTATGGCTCTTTTTAATATGCTGCTATATTTTAAAGGTTGTTTTGGTTTTAATTTGTGAATAGAGTTTTTTTGTTTTACGCTAAAAAGAAAGTGTGATATAATGTAATTAATATTAATGGAGGTAAAGTTATGGGAAGATTAGATAATAAAGTTTGCATAATCACGGGTGCAAATTCTGGGTTTGGTGAAGAAATGACAAGGCTTTTCGCCAAAGAGGGGGCGCATATTATTGCTGCCGATTATAATCCTGAAATTTTAACAAAATATAAGGGGAGTGGGCTAGATGTTACGCCAGTTGTGTGCGATGTAACAAAAGAAGACCAAGTTAAAAAGATGGTTAAGGTTGCAAAAGACAAATTTGGCAGGCTTGATGTTTTATGCAACAATGCTGGAATTAACAACAAAAAGCCTTATAGGGTTCATGAATATCCTGTGGAAGAGTGGGATATGCTTTACAATGTTCTTGTGAGAGGTGCTTTTCTTGTTATGAAAGAAAGCATTAAACTTATGCTTAAATCTGGTGGCGGAAGTGTTATTAACACTGGCTCAATTGGTGGATTCAGAGCAACTGTTGGTTCAACTGCTTATTGCTCAGCAAAGGGCGCTATTAGAATGATGACAACTAACGCCGCAGCTGAATATGTTAAAGATAATATTAGAATTAACTCAGTTTGCCCAGGAATTTTTAACACAGCAATTTTAAAAGGCCTTCAACCAGATGTTCTTGAATTTTTAGCAAATCAAGTTCCTATGGGATATATTGGCAACCCAATTGATATGGCATATTTATCATTATTCCTTGCAAGCGACGAATCTAAATATATAACCGGTCAATCAATTCTTATTGATGGCGGAAGAAGCTGCATGTAGAATTTTGATTTAATAACAACATTTAGAATAAAAAAGAACACATTAAGTATTGTTTGCTTAATGTGTTCTTTTTTGGCGGAGAGAGCGGGATTTGAACCCGCGCTACGACGAGTGTCGTACTAACGCCTTAGCAGGGCATCCTCTTCAGCCACTTGAGTATCTCTCCAATATTAAGTTGTTTTATGCTGTCAAGAGGGTGGCTATCACCT
>JAFSVR010000033.1 GCA_017444895.1 Clostridia bacterium | reverse complement strand
TTTAAGTTATAGTTTGATTGCTTCAGGAAATTGTGAGTCAATGTTTTATATGTTCACCAAATTACAATCTGTTGATTTCAAAAACTTTAACAGCGTTCAATCAACGTCAATGGCTAATATGTTCTATGGCGACACAAGTTTAACAACCCTTTTACACGAAACTAATTTGGCGACCAACCTTGCAACCTCAACTGCAAGTATGTTCTATAATTGCTCTGCATTAACTGATTTTGACACAAGTGGTTTCAGAACCCCATTAGTAACAACCATGTCTAATATGTTCTATAACTGCGCTTCATTAACAAGCCTGGATATATCTCATTTTGAAGTTGATAGGGTTACAACCTTCTCACAAATGTTCTATGGGTGCACAAATCTTGAAACTATAGAATTTGACACTTTCAATGCGCAAGCCGCAACAACCATGAACAAAATGTTCTATGGATGCTCATCTCTCGTGAATCCAGATTTTTCAAAATTCACAACAACAATTGTAACTAATTTTGAAGGAATGTTCTCAGGTTGTTCTAGTTTAACAAACATAGATTTGTCATCATTTAGAACGGCCAATGCAACAACATTCAAAGATATGTTCTATAACTGTACTAGTCTTGCAACTCTAGATATTTCAAACATGACCTCAGACCATGTTACTGATACTTCACAAATGTTTGCTGGCACACTGCTAACAACCTTAGATTTGTCTAAGTTTGACACTAGCAATGTTACCACAATGACAAGGATGTTCTATCAAATGCCAAATATTACAACAATTTATGTCAGCAACCTTTGGACAACACTTAATGTTACTGCCGGAACAAATATGTTTACTGACGACACGAACATTGTTGGAGGCTTTGGAACAACATATTCATCGTCAAATGTTGGTGTCTCATATGCACATGTTGACGTTCCAGATGGTGCAGGGTATTTAACTGCCTGTGATGTGCAATATAAGGGCGTGTTCATCTATGATGAATATAACACACTTCTAAGTGTAAGCTATGTTGGAACTGAAAGTCCATACACATTGCCGGTTGATTCAGAATATGACTACTTTAAGTGCAACAGCACAAATTATCAGCCTGGTGCCACGGTTGATTACTCAATTTTTGATGGTGTTGATGAAGTTCAATTTACTATGTACTATGTAAAATATACATTAACATTCTCAAACGGAACCAATGGAAGCAACGTTACAAGGTCAGCAACATATACCCATAAAGGTCAATCTGCTAAATCAGTATCAAGTGGTGGAAAAGTACCTATTGGTGCAACCGTAACAGTTAACGTGTCTTGCTCATCAAGCTACAGAAACCCAACATTCACTGCGCAAACATCATCAGGAACGACGGTTAACGTAACGCAGGTTACAGAATACAGCAAATATACATTTGTTATGCCTGCAGCCAATGTAACGTGTACATTTACCTGCTCCAGCAATGGGTTCTGTGTTGCCTCGGGAACACTTGTTACCCTTGCTGACGGAACACAAAAACCAGTGGAAAACATTACTCTTGCTGATGAATTGCTTATTATGAATCATGAAACCGGAATGCTTGATGTTGCAGAAATAAACTTCATTGAATATGATGGTGAAGCCCAGTATGATGTTATTAGCCTTGAATTTGCAAATGGCACAATATCTCGCATGATTTATGAGCATGGATACTTTGACCTTGACTTGAATCAATATGTTTACATCCATGCGGATGATTATATGAACTATATTGGCCACAGATTCTATTGTATCATTCAAGATGGCGATCAGTTTATCCCACAAGAAACAACGCTTGTTGCTGGTTCGGTTGAATCGGTTTGTACCGGCTGTTATAGCCTAACAACAAAGTATCATCTCAACTATTTTATTGACGGCTTACTGTCTATGCCGGGCGGTATCTCTGGCTTATTTAACATTTTTGAATATGGCGAAAATCTTAAATATGATCAAGCAGATAAAGACAATGCAATTAGCACGTTTGGGCTACTTTCATATGACTTCTTTGAAGATTACATAACCTACGAACAATATTTGCTATACCCAGCGCAATACCTTGGTGTTTCATTGGGTAGGGGATATTTAACTTGGGAAGGTTTACAATATCTTATTGATAGATATTGCTAGCGAATAAATTCATCAACATTGGCAATAATCAATGGTGATGACCAATATAACACTTTTTCAATATTATTTTTATAGTGTCAAGACATCAGTATTGGCACTTATTTTTGTATAAAAATAAAATTAAAATTATTGCAATAGACGTGGTGTTTTTGTGAAATTTTATATTATTTTAGTGCTATTGATAGTCATTTTTAGTGATTTTGCGTTTTTATGAGGTGTTAATTTGAATAGAAAAATTGGAAAACAAACATACGAATTGGAAAATAAGCCAGTTATTATAGCATCTGGGGCATTTGTTGGGGGGAAAGAAGCCGTTGGCCCGTTTTCAAACTATTTTGAAAATATCGCAGTTTCAGATATGATGGGTGAAAAAACATTTGAAAAAGCTGAAAGAAGGTTTTTTGAGAGCGCATTATCCTCAACATTAAAGGACTCGAATTTACATTCAAGCGATTTAGATTATATGGTTGGCGGAGATATTCTCAATCAACTTGTTAGCGCAAATTACACTGCACGTGATTTTCAGATACCCTTTGTTGGAGTATATGGCGCATGCTCAACAATGGCTGAATCGCTTGCCATTTCTGCAGGACTGATTAGTTCAGGGATTGGCTCAATGGTTGCCTGCCTAACAGGCAGTCATTTTAGTAGCGCAGAGAGGCAATATCGCAACCCACTTGAATTCGGAAACCAACGTCCAACATACTCGCAGTGGACGGCAACTGGAGCGGGATGCTGTATTTTATCAAGATCTGGAAAAGGCCCAGTTATATCTAAAATTGCTTTCGGAAAGGTAACCGATTATGGCGTTGTTGATATTGCCAACATGGGTGCGGCCATGGCACCAGCTGCATATGAAACGCTTAAAAGTTTTTTTGAAGATACAAAAACCGGGCCAGATGATTATGACCTTATTGCAACCGGAGACCTGGGAAAACTTGGCTCAGATGTTCTGAGAGATCTTCTTCAAAGAGACAAAATTGTTCTTGGAAAGAATTATATGGACTGCGGACATTCTCTTTTCCGTGAAGAACAAAAAACATTTCAAGGTGGCAGTGGCGCAGGATGCTCTGCCATTGTGTTTAGCACATATATAATGAATAAGCTAAAAAGCAAGGTTTTCAATAAAGTTCTCTTGGTTGCAACCGGTGCTTTGATGAGCACTATAACAAATCAGCAAGGCGACTCAATTCCGTGTGTTGCGCACCTTGTTGAAATAGACAATGTTTAAGGAGGGGATATGACAGAAGCGCTCTTAATGTATCTTAAAGTTTTGGTTGTTGGTGGAACCATTTGTATGATTGGTGAAATTATCATCATTGAAACAAAAATCACTCCTGCACGAATTTTGGTTTTGTTCTTAATGGTCGGAGCAGTTCTTGGCGGTCTGAATATATATCAGTATCTTGTTGAGTGGGCTGGGGCTGGAGCAACCATACCGATAACAGGTTTTGGAGCTGCTCTTGCCCGTGGTGCCATAATTGGCGCAAAAACCCATGGATTTTTCGGCGCTCTTGGGGGTGGGCTCATTGCAACAAGCGCCGGCATTGCCGTTTCAATTGGGCTTAGCTACCTAGTTGCCCTAATAACGCACAGCAAAACCAAGAAAAATTAAAACATTACTCATTATTTGTTCGATATTTTAATAAAATTATCATATGAAAAGAGGTGGCAGGTTTGGGGTTATAAACCTTAACAAAAGGCGTAAGGTTGCCAAAATTCTTGCCATCTTTTTTGTTGCCTGCATTGCCATTTTTTTGTATATGAATTACTTGGTTACGCCCCTTATAGTGCGAACAGCCGAAGCGCAAGTTAAGGTCTATGCCAACAGGGCCATGAACGTTGCTATAACCGAAGCTATGAACCAAAACATAACATATGACGATTTGATTCATATTGTTTCAGATGCGTCCGGAAAAATCAGCATGATTCAAGCCAACACAATTCAAATCAACTCTCTAAGCAAACTGATTGGACGAACAACAATGAAAAGCCTGAACGAAAACATAAACTCTCCAATTTTAATTCCCGTTGGTGCATTTTCTGGAATCCCGGCGCTTTCCGGACTTGGGCCCAAAATATCTTTCAACCTTCAGCCATACGGAGATATCGGGTGTACTTTTGAAAGCCAGTTTTCTCAAGCAGGAATCAACCAAACACACCACAAAATCTATCTTAATGTTAACTGCAATATCAACCTTGTTTTGCCGTTTAAGAGTGTCGTGGTCAGTTCAAAAAGCGACGTTCTTATCTGTGAAAGCGTAATTATTGGAGAAATTCCTGAGACCTATTTAAGATCAAATACTTTAACCGAAATGTTAAATTTGGTTCCATAAAATTTAGGAAAGCCTTGCGGTTTTATTTGGTTTGTGCTAAACTACTTTAGGTTTAGTATTATGATAAATTTAGATTACGCAAGCACAACAAAGCCCTCAAAGGAAGTAATCAATCAAATTGCAATAGCTCTTGATGAAGACTACCTTAATATTGGGGCAAAATACAAGCAGGCAAAGGCCATTGAAAAGAAAATCAGCATCATAAGGCAAGGTTTTCTTAGTTTTCTTGGCGCAAGCAATGGTGAAATCATATTTTGCCCAAGTGCAACCGCCGCAAACAACCTTGCTTTTTCGGTAATAAACCCAAAATCAAAGGGTAAAATTTTGGTTGGAGCTGGGGAACATTCCTCTGTTTATGAAACAGCAAAACACCTTTCAAACATGGGGGCTACTGTTGAGTTTATTCCACTTGGCGCCAATGGCAAAATTGATTTGAATGCCTTTGAAAACAAGCTTGATTCAGGCGTTTCTTTTGTTTCAGTTATGCTTGTCAGCAATGAAACTGGGGCAATAAACAATCTCAAACAAATTTCAAAAATCGTTCATTCAATCAATCCAAAAGCCATTGTCCACACAGATGCGGTTCAGGCTTTTGGCAAAATTGATTTTTCAGTTGATGACATTGGCGTTGATATGCTCACCATCTCCGCTCATAAGATAAGTGGGCCAAAGGGAATTGGTGCGCTTTATTCCAAAAATATTGATGCATTAAGGCCAATAATATATGGTGGTGGGCAAGAATACAACCTTGTTAGCGGAACAGAGAATTTTGCCTAT
The DNA here is from genome assembly GCA_017444895.1 of Clostridia bacterium. Taxonomy (GTDB): domain Bacteria; phylum Bacillota; class Clostridia; order Christensenellales; family UBA1242; genus UMGS2070. Next base: position 11,272 of record JAFSVR010000033.1, on the reverse strand, counting down.
ATTTCAGGGTTTTATACGGCTGCAAAACTCAAGGTTAACAGCCTTGCAAGCGACTATTTGAAAGTTATGAATTATCGCAAACATTTTCTTGATTCCCTCGATAATGCAAATGTTGAATATGAAATCAATGGGGAACTTGATAATTCTTCGCCATATATTTTGAACATAAGTTTCAAGGGCGTTCGTGGCGAGGTTTTGCTTCACGCACTTGCCGAATATGATATTCTAGTTGCAAACGGTTCGGCTTGTTCTTCAAAAAAACGCGGAAACCGAACGCTTGAATCAATGGGCAAAAACAAAGAACAAATTGATGGCGCAGTAAGAATCTCCTTCTGTGCCAATGAAGAATATAACTTTGCTTACATTGCGGGCATATTTAAGAAAATTATTGATGAAATCAGGGTTTAACAATGGAAAAAGTTATTTTAATCAGATATTGTGAAATTCACCTTAAGGGCAAAAACAGAGGTTTTTTTGAAAAATTGCTTGAAAATAACATCAAGGGAGAATTGTCATCATTTGGAGCAAAGGTTGAAAAAATCCCAGGAAGATATGTTGCCTTTGGATATGATGAAAAAAACGAGGGAAGAATCATTGAAAAACTGAAATGTGTTTCATGCATTTTTTCGTTTTCGCCAGCAATTAAAATCAAAACAAACTATGAAGATATCAATCAACTATGTTTAAGCATGTCTAAGGACAAAAGTGGAACTTTCAAAATTGAAACTAACAGGGCAGACAAAACTTTTAAGATGACTTCAATGCAAGTTTCTTGCGAAATAGGTGGCAACTGTCTTGAAAACAATTCCAAACTTAAAGTTGATGTTAAAAATCCCGATTTCGTTATCAATATTGACATCAGAGAAAACGGCATAACATACGTTTTCAGTGAGGTTATCTACGGCATTGGGGGAATGCCTGTTGGTAGCGCTGGAAAAGGACTTTTGCTTCTTTCCGGTGGAATAGACAGCCCCGTTGCAGGGTTTATGATGGCCAAGCGTGGGGTTAAGGTTGAAGCAGTGCATTTTCACAGTTTCCCATATACCAGTCCTGAAGCAAAAGATAAGGTTTTAAGGCTTGCAAAACAGCTCACAAACTATTGCGGACATATCAATCTCCATGTTGTTAGCGTAACAAAAATTCAGCAGGCAATACACAAATACTGCCATGAGTCATATATGATAACCATTCTTCGCAGATTTATGTTCAAAATTGCCGAAAAACTATGCAAGCAAAACGGCTATGATATGATCATAACGGGCGAAAGCTTGGGACAGGTTGCGAGCCAAACTATTGAGTCAATGACAGTTGTTCAAAGTGTCTTAGATACAACGGCCGTTATGCGTCCACTTGTTGCATTTGACAAGCTTGAAACAATTGATATCGCCAAAAAAATTGGAACATATAAAACATCAATTGAACCTTTTGAAGATTGTTGTACCGTGTTTCTGCCAGATGCACCATTAATCAAACCACGCCTAGATAAAGTTTTGGAGCAAGAAAGTAAACTTGACGTTGACGCACTAATTGAAGAAGCAATGTCAAATATTGAACTAATTGAAATATAAAAAGCACCAGCCGTTTGGCTGGTTTTTTATGTTGGATAATATATTTTTATAGTGTTGCTAACAACTTCGTTTTTGCGATAGGTTGTTTCTATTGCATAATAAGAATTAACTGAGTTCTTCGGGCACAAAACATCTTCAAAAACAAGAGTGCTTCCCGTTCCTTCTTCTTGCCAAACAAGTTCGTCATTTCGGAAAATTTCATAGGTTGAAGTGCTTTTTGATTTTATTGATATCTGTGGTGCACTTCCAGCATACATGGCCCCGGATATTGTTAAAACTGAATGGGGAATATCTGCAAGCGGAAGACCATCCACCGCAAAGATTTCGCCAATCTTATATCTATCCGCCATGTCATCACTTGCAAGCACAACCCTATGGTTGTCATTAAGTTCAATAGCATCAACATATCTTGTTTCAACTGAACTTGGTTGGGCAAAGTTTTCTGGAACATGATTATCATAAACATCTGCAATAAGTTGTCCATTAATGATTGTTGGATATGTTGCTCCATTAACGCTTGCTGACATTGTTCTATTGGCAGATATATGTGTTAAAAACAGGTTTTCAGTTGTGTAGCTGACGCTGAACGCTTCCTTGTTTTCATTTGAAGTGGTCAGCCCAACCGTTCCAGTTTTGCTTGCAATATCAAAACCAAACCCAGAAAGCCGACTTGCAGTTCCGTTTTTTGAAACATCTTTAAGCATATCTGTAAGCAAATAGGCCGTGCTATCCTTAATTACTTGCACTTTTGCCGGGTTATGCTCATATATGATGTTGCCACTGTCGTTTTCAATACGCCTTATAAAAGCCAACTTAGTATACTTTCCGCCACCCGCAAGCGCCATATATCCACTCGCCAGTTCAGCATCAATAAAACCCGTTGTTAGTCCACCAAGCGCCAAAGCAAGATTGTTATCCTCTGCATCAAATGCCAACCCTAGTTTATTTGCAAAACTCTTTGCTTTCTCAATGCCAACCATATCCAAAACTTTAACGGCAGGGATATTAAGCGACTTGTTTATCGCTTGACGCACTGAAACATAGCCATGATAGGTTTTGTCTGCATTTGACGGAGAAAACCCATCATAGTCAACTGGTTCATCAAGTATCTGCGAACAGGGATATAGAATTCCATTTTCAATCGCCGGCCCATAAACTAGCAGAGGTTTGATAAGAGAGCCGGGCTGATGCTTTTCATTTTGTATGCAGCCGCTTGATGATGAAACATATGAAACAACTGCACCAAGATTGTTATCTGCAACAATATTTGAAATAACAACATCATCAGAAATATTTTTTTGCACTTCACTAATTGCACGACTAGCTGAAATTGAAATCTCATTGTTTTTATAGGTATATATCTTAAGGTTTTGTGAAAGAAGTTCACTTTCAGTTAGGTGTAGTATTGAGCAGGCTTCATCTAAAGCGCATAGGGAATAAGTGTCTTTAGATTTTGTAAACTTGAAATTTAATGGCGCATTATAAAACTTTTCGTATTCACTAGTAGAAATAACACCATCTTTCTTCATTACGCTTAAAACCAAATCTTTGCGATTTTGGGCTTTGTCTGGATGTGAAATAGGGTTATATATACTTGGCGCATTAATAACCGCCACCAAAAATGCATTTTCATTTGCATCAAGATATTTTGGCTCTTTGCCAAAATAAAACTGAGAAGCGTCCTTAATTCCATAGCACCCATTACCAAAATATATAGAATTAAGATAGAACTCCATTATCTCATTTTTAGAATATGCCTTTTCAAGATCACGCGTAAGTTTAATCTCTTTAAGCTTTCTAGTCAGCGTTTTTTCCTGAGAAAGTTGGGTGTTTTTTATGAGTTGTTGGCTTATGGTTGAGCCACCTTCGCTTACATTCCTGTTTTTTATGTTATGAACCATTGCCCCAATAATTCGGCGAAAATCAAGGCCGTTATGGCTATAAAACTTCTTGTCTTCCATTGCAATAAAACCAGAAATAGTTTGCTGGTTTATATCCTCAATTGGAACATAACCCTGGGCAGATGAAAGGGTAATTTCATTATTTTTACTATCATAAAAAACCACATGCGATTGGTTCTTTCCCAAAGCATTTGCATTAAGACGTAAACCAATCGTTGTTGAAAAGAATAGGGCAACAATACCAAAAAACAGCGCCGAAAAAACTATGAGGGAATAAATTGCAAGTTTCTTAATTATACCTTTCTTTTTCTGGCTTTGGTTTTTCATTTATGCTTAGTATTTTGCAAATTGTCGTAAATTATAACAAAATTCGATAATTTCGTTGAAAATTTTTGATTTCAATGTATAATATATTATGTAAATTTATTGTTAAAGGTGAGTTATGAGCAAAAACGCAAAACGATATTTAATTTTAACCTATGGTTGCCAAATGAATGTCCACGAGTCTGAAAAACTTGCCGGTATTTTGGAAGAAATGGGATATACACCAACAGACGACAGAAACCAAGCGGATGTTGTTGTTTTTAATACCTGTGCAATTAGGGAAACGGCTGAACAAAAAATCATTGGCAACATTGGCGAATTCAAAAGCCTAAAACGCAAAAATCCAAATCTAGTTTTGGCTGTTTGCGGGTGTATGAGCCAACAAAGCGGATACCCTGAAATGCTCAAAAAACGATATTCTTTCATTGACATAATTTTTGGAACACATAATCTTGCTGAATTTGGAAACTTCCTTAAAAGGCGTCTTGAAACAAAAAAGAAGTTCATTGAAATTAGCGAAACAGAAGACATTTGCCTTAGAGATGCGATGCCAAAAAAGAGAACCAGCGGAGTTAATGCATGGATAAATATAACCTATGGGTGCAACAACTTCTGTTCATATTGCATCGTTCCTTATGTAAGGGGCAAGGAAGTCAGCAGGCCAAAGGAAGCAATTATCCGTGAAGTTAAAGAAGCAGTTGGCAATGGTTATAAACAAATAACTTTGCTTGGCCAAAATGTTAATTCATATGGAAATGATGATAGGGCAAAGTTTGGAACTTTTGCCGAGTTGCTCAAAGCGGTTGATGAAGTTGATGGCAAGTTCCGCATTCGTTTTATGACTAGCCATCCAAAAGATTTAACTGATGACGTTATTAACGTTATCGCATCATCAAAAAAGATTTGCCATTATCTTCATTTGCCAATTCAGTCTGGAAGCAACCGAATTCTTGCTTTAATGAATCGTAAATATACCCGAGAAAGTTATCTTGACCTTATATGTAAAGCAAGAAAGGCAATCAACGACATTGAATTTTCTTCAGACATCATTGTTGGATTTCCAACCGAAACGGAAGAAGATTTTTTAGAAACATTGGATATTGTTAAACAAGTTGGATATCAGCAACTTTTCACGTATGTATATAGCAAAAGAAAAGGAACTGTTGCTGAAAAACTTGATGGCCAAATTCCTTCATCAATCAAGAAGGAAAGAATCAAACGCTTGATTGAGGTTGAGCACCAAATTGCAACACAGATAAGTGAAAAATATATTGGAAAGGTCTTAGAGGTTTTGCTTGAAGATGTTCATCCAAAAAAAGAAGGATGGCTCGTTGGCTCAACTGATTTTAATAAAACCATTTCAGTTAAGGCGGATAAATCATTAATAGGAAGTTTTGTTATGGTTAAGGTGACCAATGCAAAATTAACAACGCTCAGTGGGGAAATTGTGGAGGAATAATGCTAACCAACGAAGAAAGAGAAAAAATCACACCAATGATGAGGCAATACCTTGAAGTTAAGGATAACTATCCTGATTGCTTTTTGTTTTATCGTTTGGGTGATTTTTATGAAATGTTTTTTGAAGATGCAATTGAAGCCAGCGAAATCTTAGACTTAACACTAACTGGACGAGATTGTGGGCTATCTTATAGGGCGCCAATGTGTGGGCTTCCTTACCATGCAGCCAACGAATATATTGCAAAACTCATTGAACTGGGCAAAAAAGTTGCCATTGCCGAACAACTCGATGATGGGCAAGGCGATGTTAAACTCATGAAAAGGGATGTTATAAGAGTCATAACCCCAGGAACGGTTCTAGACAATGAAACCCTTGATGATAACAAAAACAACTACATTGCAACCATTTATAAAACCAAAAACAGCATTGGTTTTTGCTATGCAGACATTTCAACTGGTTATATGCAAACAACAAGCTTTGATGGTGCTTCTGCCTCAAAAGACCTTGATGAAATGCTGGGGCAACTGAAACCAACTGAAATTGTTTGCAACGCAGATGCCGTGGGCATTTGCGATAATTTGTTGAGTGTAAGGGCAAGTATGGTGCCTCGTTTTGCAACAATAAAGGATATATATTTTAGCCAATCACGTGCTAAATCAAAAATCATCAAACAATTCAATGCCAAAACAATGTCTTCACTTGATTTGGATGATTGCCCAAATGGTATTATTGCTTGCGGTGCGATGCTTGATTATCTTGAAGAAACCCAAAAGCGCTCAATGCAAAATCTAAAAAGCGTTAAGAGATACAGAAGCAACAAGTTTATGCACCTTGACATTTCAGCCCGAAAAAACCTTGAAATCGTTGAGAATATGACAACACATAAAAGGACAGGCTCGCTCTTAGGACTTCTAGACACAACCGGTTCTTGTCTTGGCGCAAGAAAGATAAGGACATATCTAGAAAACCCATCGCTTGATGAAAATATAATCAACGCAAGGCTAGATGCTGTTGAAGAAATATATAAAAACGTCGTTCTTAGAGAAACAACGCAGGATTTGTTTTCTAAAGTATGCGATATTGAACGAATTTGCGGTAAAATTGCAATTGGAACAGTAACGCCAAAAGACTGCTACACCTTGGGCAAAACTCTCAATATTGTTCCAGAAATTAAAAGGACTTTTTCTGGTTGTGAAACAGGCATGCTTAAAAACACGGCAAATATGCTGGTTGATGTCCACGCCCTTGCATACACCCTTGCTTCTGCTTTTAATCAAAATGCACCAGTCAACTATAAAGATGGGGATTTTCTTAATGATGGCTTCAATGACAAGCTAGACACTTTGAGGAACATCAAAAACAACGGAAAAGATTGGATATTAAAGTTCGAAGCCAAGGAAAAAGAGAGAACGGGAATAAAAAACCTTAAGGTTCAATTCAACAGAGTTTTTGGTTATTATATAGAAATCACCAAGAGCAATTACGACCTAATCCCAGAAAACTATGAATTAAAGCAAACAATAAAAGATGCTCAAAAATTTGTCACGGCAGAACTTAAAGAAACTGAAAAATCTATCAATAATGCCGAGCAGGATGCTTTAGCCCTTGAACTTGAACTTTTTGAAGAAATCAAAAAACTATTAATGGAAAAAATTGGCGATTTGTTGTGTATAAGTGATGCAATCGCAACTCTTGATGCGCTTTGTTCATTTGCAAGAGTAAGTTCAAAAAACAACTACGTTAAGCCTAAAATCGATTCAAGCGTTTCGGCAATCAAAATTGAAGCAGGCAGACACCCTGTTGTTGAGAACATGCTTCCAGCGGGGCAGTTTGTTGATAATGACACCCTGCTAGATAATAGCGAAAATAACATACTTATCATAACAGGGCCAAACATGGGTGGAAAAAGCACCTATATGCGCCAGGTTGCTCTAATCACACTTATGGCACATGTTGGCTGTTTTGTTCCAGCAAGGACTGCTGAAATTTCATTGACAGACAGAATCTTCACACGTATTGGTGCAAGTGATGAGCTTAGCCTTGGAAACAGCACTTTTATGGTTGAAATGAACGAAATGAGCAACATTATCAATAACGCAACAGATAAAAGTCTTTTGATTCTTGATGAGGTTGGGCGAGGAACATCAACCTTTGACGGCATGAGCATTGCGTGGGCAATAATTGAGTATATTTCAAAAAAGATTAAAGCAAAAACACTATTTGCAACCCACTACCACGAACTTACAGTTTTGGAGGGAATGGCAGTTGGCATAAAAAATTATCGTGTTCTTGTTAAGGAGTTTAACAACTCAGTTATCTTCCTCCATAAAATTGCAAGGGGAAGCGCAAATCGAAGTTTTGGAATTGAGGTTGCCAGCCTTGCGGGTTTGCCAGATGATTTAATTTCTAGAGCAAAAGATATTCTCAAAAATAATGAATTTGAAAAAAGCGGAAGAACAATAACCGCAGATGAGGGGCTTGAAGCACCAAAACTAAGTTCTTGTGCCGCCGAAGTTATCAATGTTTTGAAGGATATGGATATGAACACCATAACCCCAATTATGGCATTTGGCACCCTTCAAAACTTGGTTGATAAAGTAAAAAACGACTAAGGAGATTATAGATGTCTAAGATTAATATTCTAACGCCTGAAATATTTAACAAAATTGCTGCCGGTGAAGTTGTTGAAAGGCCAGCTAGCGTTATCAAAGAACTTGTTGAAAACAGCATAGATAGCGGGGCAAGTTTAATCACAATCGAAGTTGTTGGTGGCGGGATTGAGGCAATAGTTGTAACTGACAATGGTTCTGGAATTGAAAAAGACGATTTACAAAAAGCATTTCTTCCACATGCAACCAGCAAAATTAGAACTGAAGAGGACTTGAACTCAATCTTCACCCTTGGATTTAGGGGAGAGGCTCTTGCGTCAATCAGCGCCGTTTCAAATGTAACCCTTCAAAGCCGAACTAAAGACTCTGATATTGGAGCTAAAATTTCTGTTCGTGGCGGTATTATTGAAGGCATAAGCGACGTTGGAGCAAGCACAGGAACAACAATAACTGTTAAAAACCTTTTCTTTAACGTTCCAGCCCGTGCTAAATTTCTCAAAAAACCGAAAAGTGAGGAGCAAGAAATAACAAACCTCGTTTCTCGTTTTATTCTTGCAAACCCAACAGTTTCTTTCAGGTATATTGCTGATGGCAAAACCATCTATCAAAGCTCTGGTTCGGGAAAAGATGATGCACTGTTTTGTGTTTACGGCAAAGACGCCTTGAACCAAACCTTAAAACTTGATAGGGAAGGTGATGGAATCAAAATTTCCGGGGTTATTGGAAAACCTGCTTTTAGCAAACCAAACCGAACCTATCAAACCATTGTGATCAACGGGCGATACATCAACTGCTATCAAATTTCAAGTGCTGTTTATGAGGCTTATGGCGAATCGCTGATGAAGAGGCAATATCCTTTCTTTGTTTTATACCTTACCATTCCAAACGACTGCGTTGATGTTAATGTTCACCCAAACAAAATGGAAGTTAGGTTCAGCGACACAAGCAAAGTTGTTGCAAGCGTTTATGGCGCTGTTACAAACGCCCTTGATAAAATGGATGAAATCACCGCAGTGAGCGACAAGGAAATTCAAACTGAACCTCAAATAAAACCCGAGCCTCAAATTTTAAGCAAAGAAAAATTTGAAAGTTTTGGCTTTGACAAAACAGACGATATCGCAGTTGACGATAAAATATCTTCAGTTGACAACCTCAGTTTTGCAAGCAGGAACACACAACAGGGTGTTGCAGACGGATTTGGCTTGGGTTCGGCATTTCTAGATGGCATTCTTGAAAACAATACCAAACCAAATTTTAGTTCTCCTGCTAGCGAAACTATTATTGATAAGCCTAATCTTGTTCAAGCAGATATGAATCTTGATAAAAGTATCCGCAAAATCGGAAAACTCTTTAACACATATCTTCTTCTTGAAGATGACCAAAATGTATATTTTGTTGACCAACATGCGGCTCATGAAAGGCTCAACTATGAGAAGTTTAAGGCACAAGTTCAAGCGGGAACTCTTGTTGTTCAACCGCTTTTGATTCCATATTCTCTTTCAGTTAATGCCCAAGAAGAAGATATCATCAATGATAGGATAAAGGAAATTCGTGAACTTGGTTTTGAAATAGAACCATTTGGCACACGCACTTTCAAAATTTCAACCGTTCCAAGCATTGTTGCAGATCTCAACTTCGCTGAATTTTTCAGCAATTTCCTTATGGATAACAAGCGCATAAGCGCCCTTAAAAGTGTTGACCTTATCAAAGATGAACTCATCCAACTTTCTTGCAAAAGCGCAGTAAAGGGGGGATGGGATTTGTCTGAAAGCGAAATTGAGGCGCTATATAAAAGCCTTGGCAAAGAAAAAGTTGCCCTGTATTGCCCTCATGGCAGACCAATTGTTATACGGATTACAAAACAAGAAATTGAAAAATGGTTCAAAAGGATAGTTTAATGAAACAAAAAATCGTTGTCATAACAGGAACAACAGCAGTTGGAAAAACAAAACTCTCCCTGGAAATTGCAAAGCAATTTGGTGGGGAGATTGTTTCGTGTGATTCAATGCAAATATATAAATTTGCCAACATTGCAACCGCAAAGATTAAGCCAGGGGATATGCAGGGCATTCCTCATCATATGCTTGACATCTGCCAGCCAAATGAAGGTTTCAGTGCGGGGCAATTTGCACAAGAAGCTGAAAAGATTATTAATCAAATAATTCAAAGCAATCATCTTCCAATCATTGTTGGCGGAACTGGCCTATATATTAAAAGTTTATTATTCCCCCTAACAAGCAGTGCTCCACACAATGCTAACTTGCGAAATAAATATGAGCAAATTGCAAAAGAACAGGGGCCAAATGCTTTATATCAAATGCTTGTTAAAGTTGATCCAGAAACAGCAACTAGCCTCCATCAAAACCAAACGGATCGAATAATTCGTGCTCTTGAAATATATGAAGCAACTGGTGTTAAAAAAAGTGAACTTCATCAAACAACCGAGAGCCCATACGACTATTTGTTGTTCGTTGTTTATGATGATAGGGCAAAGGTTTATGATAGAATTAATGCGCGTGTTAAAGAGATGGTTGATGAAGGGCTTATTGAAGAAACACAAGAATTAATTAATAATCATCATGCAGATCCAAATAGCCAAGTTATGCAGGCAATAGGGTATAAAGAAGCAGTAAGATTTTTGAAAGGTGAAATAAACAAAGATGAAATGATTGAATTAATCAGCCAAAACACTCGTAATTACGCAAAACGCCAAATCACATTTTTCAAAAAACTGCCAAACGCAAACTATGTGCTTGCAAAAGATGTGGAAAGTATAAAACAAAGAATTATTGAATTTTTAGGTGAAAAAAATGACAGATAATATTAATCAGAAATTAAACGCTATCGAACGCAGTTGCCAAAAAGTTATGAACCAAATTAATGAAATTGCTTTATATAACCAAGAAAAAGTTCTGAGTGCTTTTCAAAAAGAAAAAATTGCGCTTGGGCATTTTGCTCCATCATCAGGTTATGGCTATGATGATATTGCTCGTCCAAAACTTTGCGCACTATATGCAGATATTTTCAAGGCCGAAAAAGCGTTCATTTCTCCGCTTGTTACTTGCGGAACACATGCAATTTTTTTGGCTCTTAGGGCATCTCTTTGTCCGGGAGATTTGGCAATCAGCATAACAGGAAAGCCATATGACACATTGCTTGATTGTTTATATGGCAAGAATATAGGAAGCCTTGCTGATGACGGAATCAAATTTGAAACAATCCCAATGCTTGGAAGCAAAATCAACCTCAAAAGAGTCTTAAATGAACTTGCAAATAAGAAGCCAAAGCTGGTCTATATTCAACGTTCTAGGGGTTATAGCAAGAGAAAAACACTAACAATTGAATATCTTGAAGATGTGTTTAAGGAAATTCGCAAAGTTTGTCCAAAAACAATAATAATGGTGGACAACT
>JAFSVR010000032.1 GCA_017444895.1 Clostridia bacterium | reverse complement strand
TTTTTTGGCGGAGAGAGCGGGATTTGAACCCGCGCTACGACGAGTGTCGTACTAACGCCTTAGCAGGGCATCCTCTTCAGCCACTTGAGTATCTCTCCAATATTAAGTTGTTTTATGCTGTCAAGAGGGTGGCTATCACCTCATGACTATTGCATTATATCATATGTTTTCTAAATTATAAAGAGTTTTTTGAAAATATTTTCAAAATATTGCAATAAATGTGTTGGCTTTTGTAATTTTTTCTTAAAAAACATTGTTTTTTGGGTTACTATAAAAATTTTTGAAAGAATTTTATAATAGCTCTTGAAAAAGGTGTTTTAAGATGATATAATCAACATTACCCCCACGTAAAAAACCGAACAATTTTATCGGTTTTGTGAGGAATAATTGAATATTGAAGAGGATTTATGGAACTGGAAGAACTATTAGACATTCGCAAAAGCGTTTTTGAGGATACGTTGTTAGAAGAATGTAGGCTTAATATGGCACAACTATGTAATTCGGTTAAGGATATTTATTCTAGTGTGAGTGATGTTAAACTTAAAGAAATGTATATAGATGGGAACAGTCGAGCGCTTGATGTCATTTATATGAGGGGCCTTCCAGCATTTTTTGAAGTATTAGAAAATTACTCATATGCATATGGTTTAACCCAGAAAGAGTTGGATTTTGCGTGTGATGCATTGCTTGATTCCTTGAACAAATATATTGATGTTCCTCATTGGAGAAAATATAGGTTTTGTTCGGCTGTTAAGTTTTATCTTCCAAAGGCGCTTGCAAAATATTGGGAGCTTGAAGTTAAGGGCAGAGAAGATGTTCTTGATCTTGATGAACTTCTTTCTTTTGAAGAAGGAACTTATACAACTGGCGCCAGCTTGTCTGAAGACTATATGTATGGCAGCAAGAGTTTTGATGATTGGTTTGATAATTTTGTTAGGAGCATTGTTGCGCCAATGCGTACGGAAGATATAAAACAGCAAAGGCTTATAGAAATTTCTAAAAACTTTATAGCAGAGAAAGAAGATGTTAAAACCGAGGCTGTTCAAGCATCTGAATATTCGGTTACACCTGCAAGAATTTGGCAATGCAAAAGAATTCTTAGAAGATCTTTTGAGAAAAGCCTTTCTCCAAACACTATGAAGGGAAAAGAACTTTTGGCTTTTGCTTCATATGCAAATAGAACTTCATGTGCTCACAACGTCAACGATGACGAGAAGGAAAAACAATAGAAAATTAGGCAGAAAGAGCAACTTTGCTCTTTTTTGTTTTAAGGTGTTTTCGCTTGACAATGTTTGACAAAAAATATAAACTTATATGCGAAAAGGGAGAATAGACATGGACGAAGAAGAATATGACGCCTTTTTATATAGGTATGACACCCAACTTCTGATTGATGGAGAAGGGCTTGATGAAGATAAAATCAGGGAATACATTAACAACAATTTAATTGGAAATAGTCTGATAGTTGTTGGGGATAGTGAATTAATAAAAATTCATTTCCACACCAACGAGCCTTGGAAACTTCTTGAGTATGCAAGGAGCCTTGGCGAGATTTACGACATTGTTGTTGAAGACATGATAAGGCAATCTAACGGTAAACAGGGATAAGTATTTTAGTTAACAAATAGGTAAACTATATTAATGGACAACACGCCGGAAATTCAAAGAGAAGATCTCAATATGAATTATGTGAGTGCGGGGCAGTGGTTTAAGAGTGTGCTGCTCGGCTTTTTTATTGGTCTTGCAGTTATTATCCCTGGGTTCAGCGGGGCAACGCTTGCCATTATTTTTGGGCTATATGCACCTTTGCTTTATGCCGTGGGCAACATCCTCAAAGATTTCAAAAGATGCTTTTTGTTTCTTTTGCCTATCATTATTGGGTTGCTGATTGGCGCAATTGCAGGATTTTTTGCTGTTCAAAAATTATTTAAGGTTTTTCCGTTCCAGATGATTTGCTTGTTTGTTGGCTTAATGGCTGGGGCTTGCTCAGTTATATTTGACGAGGTTAAGGGCGAAAAATTTAATTTTAAGAATTCAATGCTGGTTATAATTGGGTTTGTTATTCCCATTACGCTTTCATTGGTTTTGCTTTTTGCAACTGATTATGGTGGCGGGGTTATAGTTTTCTCAATTGTTGGCATGGTTCTTTATTTTGCGCTTGGAATGGGTATTGCTATAACGCAAATTGTTCCAGGCCTTTCAGCAACTGCTCTTATGGTTATGCTTGGGGTTTATGGCTCTGTTCTTGCAACCTTGCATATTCATGTTCTGCAATCTCAGCCAATTTTGCTTTTGATTGTTGGAGCGCTTGTTTTGGGTTTTGTTGTTGGAATGGTTTTGTTCTCTAAAATCATGGATGGAATTCTTCATAGGTGGCACAGCCAGGCGTTTTTAGTTATAAGTGGGCTTTCAGTTGGCTCAATTATAAGCATGATGTGTAGCAGTGAAATGCTCGGGGCAATTGCAAGTTGGCAGAATGGCGAGCATAATATTCCATTGATTATTGTTTTTGGCATTTTGCTCTTGGCAACAGGCTTTATTGTTTCATTGTTGGTTGTTAAGTTCAGCAGGCGGAATAAAAGGAAGGATTAGGGGACAGAATTATGGATAAATACCTTATGATAGTCAACAACCAGAAAAGATTTTTCAGGGATATGGTTGACGGGTTTACAGTCAGAGAAATAGCGGCAGTGGCACCCGAGGGGGTAAGAGATGATTGGCCAATCTATCTTGAAACGGAAACGGCAAAAGCTTTGGAAAAACTAAATGCGCGTTTAGCAGAAAAAAATATAAGAATAGCTGTTAGTTCTGGATTAAGAACCATTAAGCAACAGAAAGATGTTTGTGAACAGATTCTTGTTAAAAAGCGTGAACAGTTCATGAAAGCTGGTGCAACTAAAGCAGATGCCTCTATTATGGCAAAGGAATATGTGGAGAAATATGTTGCAAGG
>JAFSVR010000031.1 GCA_017444895.1 Clostridia bacterium | reverse complement strand
TAACATCAAATGTTCGGACTATTGAATATATTTCAAATAAGTATGGAAATATTAATAACCGAGAAAAATAACTACTTGCAAACTCACTGATATATTTATTTATTCTTTTTAAAAATAAATCACGGTTATGTTCACTAGGTCCTTTATCCCTAAACGATGCATATTTTGGATATTTTGCTATTATTTTTTCATGAGTCCTGGCATTAATATTCAAAAGATGTTTTATAACATTACTATCATTCCAATTATCTTGCCTTAAAAATTCAAATAAATTATAGTCGGACAAGAGATAACCATGATGCTTTATATATTTTATTAATGTATCCTTGTTATAACTCTTATCAAAATCATTTTTGCCTTCATCCATTCCAACAATATTATTGATTATGCAATTATCTAAACAAACTGGTTTATTGTACTTTTTCTTCTGCATCTTTCTTTTTCCTTTGTATATGAAGTACTATAAACAATATTGTTGTAAAAATCAATACTGACGCAACACATATCCAAAATATATATGATGAAAACAATAGCAATGTTAACCAATAAATAAACAAACATATTATAGTTCTTACACATGCTGGAATTGGAGTCTGTTTTAAAAATACAACTAAAATAATCGTTGGTACTATACCCACCAATAAAAATAATATTTTACTAACCCAAGGAATACCAAATAAAACAAAATTACTTTCCGTTATAAATTTAACAAAATCAAAAGGATTATTCCATTGATTTGTAAATAACAACACTTTTAGAATGCTTAGAAAAAAGTTAAGAAAAACATCTGCACCACACATGCAAATAAAAACTATTAATATCGCCCAATCTAACCAATTAATGTTTAAACTTTTCATATTTTTAGTATAACATATAATTTTATTTTTGTAATATAAACAAAAGAAAAACAGCAAAATTATAATTTATACCTTTTAAATAAGACAATTTTTAATAATTATGATATACTGAATTTTGAGAGGAATAAATTATGGTCCGTGGAGAAGTAATTAGTTATATAGATTTATCTGTTGAGGAAGGATTTTCTATTCAACGTGGAATGAATTTTAATATCAATGGAAAAGATTATGGGATAATTTTAATGAGTGTTAGAGCAAATGCTCCTTATGCTGATCAAATTGAAGATAACGGAAAAACTATTATCTATGAAGGTCATGATTTACAAACAAATCATAACACTAGTGACAAATCAGTCAAATTTATAGATCAGCCAATGAAAACACCAAATGGTACTTTAACTGAAAACGGCAAATTTTTTGAAGCTGCCATGAATTATAAAAATAATAATGTCCCAGCAAAAAGAATTAAAGTTTACGAAAAAATTAAATCTGGAGTTTGGGTTTATAATGGTTACTTTTATTTAACTGACGCTTTTATTAAATTTGATGGCAATAGAAACGTTTTTAAATTTAAATTAGAAGCCATTGATGATGAATTAGTAGAAAACACAAAAACAAAAGAACTAGAACTGGAACATAACCGTTTAATTCCTACGTCGGTAAAGGTTGCCGTTTATGCAAGAGATAAAGGAAAATGTGTTAAATGTGGTTCAACAAAAAACTTACATTATGACCATATACTACCATTTTCTAAAGGCGGTTCATCCACTACTCCAGACAATATCCAATTACTCTGTGCTTCATGTAATTTAAAAAAGCATGATCATATAGAATAACATAAAACAAAAAACTCACAATCATATTAAATTTAAACAATTTTGATAATTATTAAAAAAACCACATTGAACGCATTAGTTATTAAAAAAGTTCTGGTTCGATTCAGCTATGGTCTACCATTAAAGAAAAAGGCTTGGCGGTTGCCAAGCCTTATTTTTATTCGATAATTCTTTATCCGGAAATCTTTTTATTCGGTTATTCTGCAATGGAGATTGTGAAGCTTTGCAAATTGATTGTTAGCTTGTATGTTTTTTCAGTTTCATTTTTGAACATACCTGTTCCATCATAAAGAAATTCAGACGGATTTATTGTTAGTTTGAACTTGTGGTAGCCAGCATCATAAAAATCTGGAACATCTACAAATTTAACAGCCAGAAAATCACAAGTGAAAATATATGGGTGGTCTGCGTCTTGTTGTAAATTAGAAATTCTTGAACTTACGCCTTGTAAGGTATAGTTTGCAGTTTCTGGATTAAGCAATTCCATCCTGACAACATATGTTTTGCTGTTTATATAGATGTTATAATTCCCACCTATTTTCACATAAACATCTTCTTTCGTTGATTTTTCAGCAAAGTAACCAAGGCAGCTCGAATCTAGAGTAACCTTATACTCACTTGTGTGGACATTGTGGCTGAAAAATGAAACCAATTTTCCTTTTTGAATGGCAAAATTACTTACCATAAACTCATCATCATTTAATGGGTTTTTTGACATTTGTTGCCAACTAGTTGCAACTGTGTATATATCGCAATTTTCAATTGTTTCATAAACAGGGGTTGTGATTTCAGATTTATATTGAATATCGAACTTGAGAGTTGAGATATCAAAGACAAGTTTATATATGCCGGACTTGCCATTTTTTATAACAATTCGGCCATAATCTTCTTGTATTGAAACATATTCGTAATCATTTTGATCACTTATTTGATAAAAAATCTTTGGGCTATCTGCAACATCCATCTTAAAATAGTCTTCTTCATATAAATAGATGTCATCATACACTCTTTTATTGCTATCGTTCTCATCAAGCGTGAAAGACCTTCCAACCTTAAACGAACCATTTATACTTGTTACCAATTGAAGTTTTTTCGATGTGTAATACTGTGCATCTGATGATTGACCTTCGCCCGGTGAAGAAATTACCAAATCTGTGTCATTATTAATATGCAAGTCCCCAACACCGCCCCCAAAACATCCCGAAAAAACAAGCGGAACTGCAATAAAAAGCACCAATAAAAACGCACAAAACCTTTTTTTCATAAAACACTCCTTAGATTTAATTAAGTTTGATTTATACCAATCTAAATTTCATTAAAACGGGATTATGATCGGAATATTCAAAATCTGTTTGAACATTTTCAACATAGGTTACATTAACATTGCTTGAAACCAAAAAGCCATCAACAATGATTGTGAAATTTCCCTTAACATACGGAACGTCACAATTTCTGCAAGTTGGCATTTGTTCCCCAGAAGAATAGTCAATTGCCCTGCTAATGTTTGGATAATTTGAAAGCAAAGTTTCAGGGAAAGGCTGAGCCCAACCAAAATCTACATTCATTCCACCATTAAGAACCTGTGTGGAACTGCCAGTAAAATCGTGGTTAAAATCTCCACCGCAAACGCAATAATTCCCCGCTTCATATTCCTTTTGCATATCTTCAAAAAGCATTGTCATTTGAGCTGAACGAATTTCATCTGAACCACCATACGCAGACATATGAACATTATATATAACCAGTTCTTTTCCATTTTCAACTGAAACTCTTGAAACAGAATAGCACCTATCCAAATCTAAGAATTTTGAAAAAGATGTTGATATTGGCAAACTACGCCTAATTGCAGAATCAATATTAAAGTTGGATAAAGTTAAAATTCCACTGTTTGACTTCCCATGCGGACTTAAAATTGGATACATCAAATATGCAGAATGATAATTCACCGCAAACACAGAAGAATAATTAGCAAAAATATCTGTCAGCATTTCTTTTTGATTTGTATGGTGGCTTCGTGTCGAATCCGTGTCAACCTCCTGAAACAAAACAAAATTTGGATTATAGCTTTGAGCTTTTGTTGCGCCCTTATTAATACACTCAATAACACTGTCTTTGCTCTTTGCCCTTGACTCCTTTCCTCCATCCATAAAGAATGTGAAATCCGCAGTATATGCACCAAAGCCAAGATTTTGTGAAACAATAGTATATTCTTGCCCCACCATTGCCTTTGCTGAGCTTTCAATACTAGCAACGTTAAGTTGTTGGTTGTCCGCAATTCGTGAATAACTGATTATGACATAGCCAAGATATCCAACAACAACTACAACCACAACCAGTACAATTGTTAAAATGGATAATAAAATCCTTTTTAGAACACTTTTCTTTGCCACTATCTTCCCACCCCCTCGATAAAATACCTTAAATATATTATACTAAAATAAACGTTAGGAGGCAATAAAAATGAGCTCATGTGCGAACATTGCCCTTTTACACAAAAAACGCAAAATATAATTGTTATTATGAAAATATTGCAATATTATATGTTTTTCCATCCAAAAATGCAATTTTTATGTTGTCATTTTCTGTTGATATTTTTGCAACAAACTCATCTTCTAACGCGCTTTTAAGCGCCTCTACAAACTCTTTTTTCTCCATAAACACGCTCCTCCTTGCAACCAAAATACGAGGTTTTGCAAATATTTTCAATGCCATATTTTAGCAGAAAACCGCAAACTTTGTAGCAAATGGCGGATTTTTGTATTGTATCAATAAAAAAACGGGCATTCCTTGCCCGTGTGTTTGAATATTTTATATCTTCTGCGCCTTAACCTGATCTAATATCCCAAGAACTATATCTTCTATTTCAACCAATCTGCGTAACAGTTCTTTTTCTTTGCCAACTGAATACTTAATTCCAAGAATCAACGCATACATATACTCAACATGCTTGTTTTCAACTGCAACAATAAATGCTTGAACCTGGTCTTGCAACTCACTCCTTGTACACTTACTTCTTTTCAACTTCTTAACACCATGAACATATGACTTATAGTCCTTTGCAAGGAACAAAAGCCTATCACAAACTTCTTGGCTTATATTTGAGTTTTCTTTTTTCTCAGTCTCTTCAACCTTCACAATTTTTGGTTCTGGAGCACCAATCAAGATGCTAACAATGAGATTCTTAAAACGCAAAACAACCTGATTGCAGAAAGTTGCATATGGGCCAGCACCGTTTTCATCATTGCTATAATACTTGTTCAAAAACTGATTAAAATTAATTTTTTTGTCATCAAGCAAATTAAGCAAGCAAAAGATGAAGGCAATCGCCTTGTGTGGCTCTTCTGGCAATGTCAGCCTGCCCATCCTATTCGTTGCAATTTCAAGCTCTCTTTCAAAACTGAAATTGACCATACATTCGCTTATAAGGTTGAAAACTTGACGAGTTGAAGCAATAGACTTCAAAACATCTCCAAGCCTCTTATCCACCAATATATATTTGCTGGATATCATGCTATCACACGCCGAGGTAAACTCGCCGATTGTATCTACTTCATAATTAGGCATAAAAACACTCCTACATTTGAATTGTAGCAAATAATTAAATGTTTGGCAACTAATTTACCCAAAGTTATGTAAATATACTATATAAATATAAAATACACTATTTTTCAATCAAAGTTGACAAAAAACATTTATTTTTAGAAAAAATATGTTATACTTATTTCTAGGAGAGAAAAAATGGACGTCGCAAACAATTCAAAAGTTAGCAAACTGGTTTTATTATTCGTTTTTGACAAAATGGAAATTCCGCTTACCGAAGAAACCATTTTAGACATGTGTTGTAGCCAAAACGCATGGATTGGCTATATGCTCTGCAAAGAAGATATGGCCGAACTTGTTGAATCTAACTTCATTGTTGCAACAACCGGAAAATCCCTTGAAAAATACTATTCAATTACAACCGAAGGCAGAATGTGTCTTAACTATTTCTTCATAAACATCCCTGCCAGCCTGCGTGAAGAAATTTCAACATATGTTAAAAACAACCGCCTAAATTTCAGGCGTAAGCAAGAGTATTTCAGGGATTATAGCAGAAATGACGACGGCTCTTATAGTGTTCTTCTTAAAATTTTGGAACCTAAGGGCGCAAAACTTGAGCTTAAACTTAATGTTGCCAACCGTAGCGTTGCTCAAGATATATATAAAAAATGGGAAAATAAGGCAAGCGAGGTTTTCAGCGCTCTGCACGATATCCTGCTTGACGATTAACCACACAAAAAAACACCCAGCCGTTTTGGCTTGGGTGTTTTTTTATTTTCTATTGATTAACAACACCAATTAATGTTGCTTCGCCGGCAGACTTTGGATCGCCATTTTCATCATAGCCAGTAACAACATCAAGCGTTGCTCTATAAAGGCTGGTTTTTTCATCCAATGTGCAGAAGAAATAAACATATCTGCCAACAATCTCAGCGCTCATATTCCCGCTTGCCTCATCACAAGATGTTGTTGAAAGTTTCTTTGGATCTTTTTCACGAGAACCAAGATTCTTATATATCAATTTATAAATAACACCGTCTTGAGTATATACAACTTCGTCACCACTTGTCCCAATAAACTCAACCTTTGTTGAATTATCAAAAGCATAAACAAGACGGTTGTCGTTATCGTCTTCGTCTGGAACAATGCCATTAGTTATTTTCAAATATCTTATATTCGAACTACTTCCAACTATTTCATTAAAGAGAACGCCAACCCCATTTTCATCTTCAACAAAAACAACATTATCATAGCTTGAATAACTAACAACATTAGCATTTTCAAAAGAAAGAGTGTCTTCGCCAGCTGAAATTGCGCTTAAATATACTTTTGAATCACAGCTATAAAGAAGCTTGTCACTTCTTATTGATAACAAAGAAACTGATTTCCCTTCGCTTATCTGTTTTTCTCCCGAACCATCAGGATAAACCTTAAACACACGGACACCTGATCTCACGGCTCCGGTTTCCAGCGCTGCACGTGTGAAGAAAACATAGTTCTCTGCATAACTATTACGGCTTGCATCTTTAACCTCGCCATTGTTCTCACTAAACAAAACATTTTGAACATCTTTGGCAATAACTTTTGTTGTTATGTTTGAATTAACTTCAACACTAGTTAATGTTTTTTGATTTTTCTCATATACCATCAAGAACAGTTTTTCACCCTGCTTATAGTATGCATGAGAAACTTCTTCACTGCTATCGTTAAGCTTTGTTGTGTATAACCTTTGGGTTTTCTTGGTTGTTAAATCATAGCGATAGAAGCATGTTTCATTGTATAGAACAGTACCCTTATTGTTTTTACCAGTGTTTGGAGTTGCATAATATAAATAGTTGCCAAAAACATAAAGCGAACCATTATCATATCCAGCCAAGCTGTTCAAAACCAGTTCAACATCAGTTGGGTTGCCATTTGCATCAACCAAAACATTTCCGCTTTCATCTAGCTTTGCCCTATAAATTCCGCCAACGGCAACATCTCCTGAAACATTGCTTGTTCCATCATTTTTCGTTGTGCCATTAACAAAATACATATATCCGTCATTTACAACAACGGCACCACCATTACTTGCAACCTTAGAAGTGTCAACAGTGGTGGCAGTTTGCTTTGGTCCACACCCAACCAAACTAACCGCTGATAAAACGCAAACTAAAAATGCAATAACTATCTTTCCAATTTTTTTCATCATTAAGCCCTCAAAATAATATTAAGTTAATATTATGATAGATATAAATTGAACTTTTGTCAATCTTTTTGTTTAGTCCAAAATAAAAAAGTCCAAAATTTTTAGATTTTTTCTAATGTTTACCGCCTAAAAACATTCTTTGCCATCATCTGCATTGCGCATGTTTATGTAATACCCTGAATTTTTACCACAACTAACAAAAAAATATCTGTTATGAGTAGTTTTGAGCACCTTCTTGTTTTGGGTTTTATCCTTGAAACCAAAGCATATTATGGCGGGCTTGTTATTTTTATAAATAATTCCCGCAACCAAGTCATCACCATCAATTCTGAACTTCACCCACTTTGAGTTTTCAAACGCCATTTCAAGCCCAACGTCCTTTTCTGCATTTGAGAAAAGCTCAACAAGAAGGCTTCGTTTTTTTCTAAAATACGCACCTTTCTTCGCTTTATGAAAAACTGAAAGCAAGTATGGGTGGCTTGAAGACATGGCCTTGTCTATCTCTTTTTCTATTTCTTCATCATCCTGCTGAAATAGTAGCAAATTTTTGCACTCATCAAAGTCATCATTCCCTGCAAAAGCAACAATGCCAAACTGCCCAAGAAAAACAATCCCTATTTTTTTAATATCCAAACGGCAAGAAATAATAAACTTAGTTTCATTTGAGCATTTGCAAACAACTTGCCCGCCAGAAATGATTTGCAAGAACGCACAACTATCAAAACTCGCATCTATCTTAATGTTGCTTTGATTGCCGTTGTTAACAACACAAATTGTTCCAACAATTTCATTTTTTAACACGCCGTTTTCAACTTTTTTTATAACAAAATAATTCTTTTCAAACTCCACAATTGAATTTTATGTTAAATAGAAAATTTTGCAAAAAAATACCAATTTCTAAAAATTGGCATTTTCTGCTTATTATTATGCAAAATGTCTAAATTTATAACAATTTGTTCTTTTTGCACTTCTCAAACAATGTAATAAACTCATCTGCATTGAGCTCTTCTGCTCGGCTGTTTTCTGGCTTGCATATTTCCCCCATAATGCTTACGGCCTGTTGCTTAGATATCCCCAAACCTGAGGACAAATTATTTATGAGTGTTTTTCGCTTTGCCCTAAAACAAATGTGAAGAAAACTAACAAAGTCATCTGGCAAATCTTTATCATTAAACTCAAAATGCAAAACAACACTATCCACATCTGGCTGAGGTGTGAAAAATGTTCTTGGAACCTGCCTTGCTATCTCAACCTCTGCAACCCTCTGACAAATTACACTCATTGCGCCATATTCGCTATTTCCTGGCTTTGCACACAGCCTTTCACCAACTTCCTTTTGCACCATTATTGTCATTGTTTGGGGCCTTGTTTTTATAAGTTTGGAAATTATGGCAGTTGTTATATAATATGGCAAATTTGCCACAACGCAAAACTTCTTGTTTTGAGTGTATTCTTTAATATCTTGCGTCATAAAATCAGCAAAAACAATCCTCAAATTAGAATGCTTTTGAGCCAACGCTTCAAGGCGAGGTCTTAACTCCTCATCAATTTCAAAACTCACAACCTCTTTCGCTTTTTGCGCCAAAACCTCAGTAAGGGCGCCAGCCCCCGCTCCAATCTCAACAACAAAACTCTTGTTATCAATCTTTGCATCGCTCACAATACCATCAAGCAATTCTTTGTTGTCTATAAAATTCTGTCCAAATTTCTTTTTGAAATTATGTTCCATTGTTTCTCCGTATATTATCTCACCTTTAACGCAAACTACATTTAAGCCTTAACGGCCAACCGCAAATGAATATTGCGAAAGATAAGCGAGCCATTTTAGGCTCTTTTATTTTTTTATTCCATAAAACCTTTTTGCGTTTTGTGTAGTTAAACTGCATATTTCATCAAAGGTTTCATTAAGATTTTCGGCAAGTTTTTTTGAAATAACCTTAACGAGTGTTGGGTTGTTCTTTTGCCCTCTATATTCCCCTGGCGCAAGATATGGGCTGTCTGTTTCAAGCAAAATCTTTTCTTTTGGCATATATTTTACGCTTCCGCGCTCATAGCCCTTATACGTATAGTTTCCAGCCAAACCAAAGTATGCGCCAAGTTCTGCAAACGCATCAACATACTTTTCGCCTGCACTATAGCAATGCATAACAAACCCGTGGCTCAATTTTTCTTTATTCTTGCGCAAAATTTCAAGCATGTCTTCTTCGGCATCTCTGCAATGAACACATATTGGCTTGCCTAGTTTATTTGCCAAATCAATTTGCCGTATAAAAACCTCTTTTTGAAGTTCTTTGTTATCTTGCCTAAAATGATAATCAAGCCCCACCTCGCCAACGGCAACAATTTTTTCGTTATCCGCAAGGCGCTCAATGTCTTTAAGCGCTAAATCCACATTAATCCCCTCAAGGTTTTCAGGATGAATTCCAACCGCACCATAAATTTTGATGTGCTTTTTTGCCAACTCAGCAACATTTTTACTATCGCCAGCATCACACCCTAGAATAACACAGAACTCTAGTTCTGGGCACTCCAAAATCTTGGCGATTTCTTCTTCCCTAAACTTCTTATCTGTTAAATGACAATGCGTGTCAACAAACATATCTTTCGCTCCGATTTTATTGTAGCACATAAGTGCATATTTGAAAAGCAAAAACAATAAGATTGAATATGAATAAAATATGGCTTATTCTGCTAATATCCAGCATCTTTGCTCTTCTTTTTGTCAGCCCCGAAGCCGTTATGACTGGGATGCTTGGTGCTTCAAACAAAGCACTTTCTTTAACCTTTGAACTCTGTGTTATATATGCAGTTTGGATTGGCATTTTCTCAATTTTAGAACAAACCGGCATAACCAAACTTTTGGCAAAACTGCTTTCCCCACTTGTTAATTGGATTTTTGGGAAGAACAATCTTTCACCCGAAAGCAAAAAATTGGTTAGTATGAACATAAGTGCCAACCTTTTGGGAATGAACGGAGCCGCCACGCCACTTGGCATAAAGGCAATTGAAAGCATGGGCAAAGAAAACACCTCCGCCACCTATCCAATGATAATGCTTATTATTATCAGTTGCACAAGCATTCAACTTCTTCCAACCTCTATTATGGGCTTGATGACAAACGCCGGAAGCACAAACGCCTCTTCAATCATCCTTCCTTCAATCATAGGAAGCATATGTAGCACCCTTATTGGAATTTTACTTGTTAAGCTTTGCAACAGGATTAAAACCAAAATAGAAGCAAGGCGCAACCAAACGAGGCAAAAGTGATGGCATCTTATATCATCCCTGTTTTCATTTTAATTTTGTGCGTGTTCTGCTTAATAAAAAATATAAACGCATACTCTTGTTTTGCTAATGGTGCCAGCGAAGCCGTTAACCTTGCAATAAAAACCTTCCCGCTTCTTGTTGCAATTTTTTGCGCCATAGAACTTTTCAAAATCAGTGGGCTTTCCAGCACAATCTCAAGCGTTCTTGCCCCAGTATTTTCCTTCTTAGGCATTCCCCGTGAACTAACAGATTTTCTGGTTTTGCGTCCATTTTCTGGAACTGGAAGTTTGGCCATGATAAGTGAAATATACCAAACTTATGGGCCAGACAGTTATATTGCAAGAAGCGCAAGTGTTATTATGAGTTGCACTGAAACCGTTTTCTATATTGTTGCAATATATTTCACCGGAACAAAAGTAAAAAAACTGGGATACACAATCCCAGTTGCCCTTTTAAGTTGTTTTATTGGAAGCATTATTGCATGCCTACTCTGCCGAGTTATATAATCCAAGATAATTATTTCGGTTATATATCATTTTAAGTTGTTCAGTTTCAGTCCCGTCTTCATTGTTAAGAACAATTGGGGGCTCAATAGTTGGCTGCACACCCGCCTGGGTTTTTATTGCCTCAACCAAAAAAATATTAGATGGTTTGGATTGCTTTGGAAAACAATAGCATTTGCGCTTTACCTTGAACCCGTTTTGGGCAAGTTCACCTTCAAGTTCGTTTAAGCGTTGAGTTGGATACACCAAGAATAGTTTCCCTCCATCTTTAAGCACGCCTGCCGAACTCTTAACAAGCTCTGAAAGAGTCATATTTGTTTCATACTTTGCCATTTTAACTTCCTGGCTCTGGGGAAGTCGCCCACTTGCCAACTTAAAATATGGCGGATTAGATATAATAGCATCAAACTTATTCCCAGGCCCTTTTGCAAAATCCTTAAAATCAGCACAAACGGGCTCAATGTTATAAATCTTGTTGTATCTTAAACTTCGCCCACACATATCAGTCAAACTAGGCTGAATTTCAACTGCAAAAATATGTTTCGGTTTGCATTTGGCATTAACGAGCATTGAAATCACGCCACTGCCAGCACAAAACTCAGCAATCTCATTATCTTTAATATCCCTAACAAAATTTGCTAGCAAAACCGCATCAGTTGTGAAACCATATCCTTTTTTCTTTTGAAAACAAACAAGACCTTCGCATTGAAGGTCACAAATTTGTTCGTCATCTTTTATAAGATTATTCACTTTGAGGTGCACCAACTGGGCAAACCGAAGCGCACATCCCACAAGAAGCGCAGGTTTCTGGATCAATAACATATTTGCCATCTTTGAAGCTTATTGCTCCAACTGGGCACATTGGTTCGCACGCCCCACACTTAATACACTTATCTGTTATTTTATATGCCATTTTTACTCTCCTTTATTATTAAAATTAATTTCGCTGAGCGGAAATTCTTCAACCATTATTGAGCCATCATTGCCCATAAACTTAACGCTAACAAGTTCCCTTAAGCAATCTCTATAAACGCAAGTGCCTTTGCCCTTTGGCGAAACAACTTCGCTATTGAGTTTTGGCATCTTCTCAAGAATTTTTTCATAATTTTCATTTTCATATCCAAGGCAACACATAAGCCTTCCGCAAAGCCCATTGATCTTGCTTGGCGAAAGTGAAAGCCCCTGGGTTTTTGCCATTTTAACCGTAACATGCTCAAAATCGCCAAGGAACTTACTGCAACAGCACATCTGTCCACATGGCCCAAGACCGCCCTTGTTTTTAACTTCATCTCTTTGACCAATTTGCCTTAGTTCTATACGAACCTTAAAAGTGCTTGCGAGTTCTTTAAGAAGCTCTCTGAAATCCACACGATCATCAGCCGTAAACTCAATTATGAGTTTTCCAGCATCAAAGGTATAGAATGCATCACTAATCTTCATTGCCAGTTTAAGCTTGGCAACCTTTTCTTTGGTTAGCTTAATAGTCTCTTTCGCTTTTTTAAGGAGGTCTTCATGCCTTGCCACATCTCGCTCGCTTGCAAGCCTAACAATTGGCTTCAAGTCAACCGATTGGTTTTCGCATGGTTTAATATCTCTCTCATCAAAAGCAACAACGCCAAGTTGCTGGCCAGCAACGGTTTCAACAATAACTTTGTCGCCAGTTTTCGCATTTACGCCATTTGGGGCAAAAAAATAGGTTTTCCCGCCATCTTTGAACCTTACTCCAACTATTTTCTGCATAGAACCTTAACCTCCACCATTTTAAGCAAAAATGTATCTAAAACCATTTGTGGATTAGAACCAAAATACAAATTCTTTTGCGCCAAAATTGCGTTCTTAGTTATCATGGCTATACTTTCAAGACCAAACTCTTTTGCAATCTCAGCAAACTTGCCACCATACATCTTATGAACAATCATATCTGTTTTGTTAGCAACCACCATCATTATATCACGCGCCACAGAAATTGTTAAATCAAAAAATTCATTTATATCCAATTTCTGCAAATTAAGCTTAGCTGAAAACGTTGGAATATCTCTGCTGGATTTAAGCAAAAACATATCAACAACGTTTTGAAACAACTGCTTGAAATTTGAATCTAGGGATAAAGCAAGCGCTCGGCTAAGATTTCCACCACACATTTGAGCATAAAAACCAGCATCTTGAACGCCATTTTCCCCCAAAACATCACAGATAACCTGTTCATTTATCTCCGGCAAAACAACCTTTGCACATCTTGAAACAATGGTGGGCAAAATGCTGTTATCATTTGACGCAACCAAAAGCAAAACAACATTTGTTGGCGGTTCTTCAAGCGTTTTTAAGAGTTTATTTTGCGCTTCTGGTGTTAGAAACGAGGCATCATCAATAACATAAACCTTATAGTCTTCCTCATATGGTTTAACATAAATATCGCTAATAACCGGCTCAATATCTGAAACCGTTATATTCTTTTCACTTTTAATCGTAATGAAATCAGGGTTCGTGTCGCTATCAACTTGCGCCCCGTTTTTGAGAAGGATTTTTGCAAACGATTTATAGAACTCACCAACATATTCTTTATCTTGACAAACCACAAGATATGCATGAGAAAGCTTGCCCTCTGAAAAACTTTTTTCAAGGGCCTTAAACTCGTTTGAACCAGCAATGTATTCCTGCAAAACACTCATAAATCAAGATTAACAAAAAGAGCCTTTTTTGTCAAGATAATATTGGCAGATAAAAAGCAACAAAAAAGCCCGCTCTTGCGGGCATATAAAAATGTTCTATTTAACTTCCAAAATCTTGAGGCTGAAAGATCCGCCGTCTGGTGTTGCAACGCTAACAGTTTCGCCTGCTTTATGCCCTAAAATAGCCTTGCCAATAGGAGATTCGTTGCTGATTAAGCCATTATCTGGATCGCTTTCAAGGGTTCCAACAATCTTATATGTGTTCTTTTCATCAAACTCTTCATCCAAAACAACAACCGTGCTTCCAACAATAATGTTGTTTTTCTTACGCTTGTCTTCTTTAATTATCTTTGCAGTTCTAAGGGTTTCTTCAATAAGAGCAATTTTGCTTTCAAGCCTGCCTTGTTCAGCACGTGCTGCATCATACTCACTATTCTCACTCAAATCGCCATATTCTCTGGCGGTTTTAAGGTGTTCGCCAACCTCTGCTCTTTTAACAGTTTTGAGATATTGCAACAGCTCTTCCTGCTCTTTTTTCCCTTCCTCGGTCAAATAAACTTCATCCATCTTCTTTTCCTCCTTTTGAGAAAATCAACCTTAATGCGATTATTATATTGATAGTTTTTGAAACTGTCAAGTTATTTTTGAAAAATTTGAAATTTTTGCATTTATATTTTATTGCCAACTTTTACATTTTATGCTATCCTTTTTACGTAGGAGATTTTATGCTAAAAATTTGGGCAAAACAAATGCATGGTCAAAAGCTTGGCAAGAACTATGTCTATGAGAGTTTGGATAATTATGATCCAGAAACTCTCTATCTTCACATTGCAGAAATATGCCATACTCTTGATATGCCAACCCCCGTCATCCTCAAATCTCACATTTTGAATTTTCACAAGTTCAACTATGCAACATTCACAAAGGCAGACTTTGTTGAATCAACCGATTTTGACTCTTTCATTATAGAACACGTCATAATAAAATAAGCATTAAAAAGGCAACCATTTGGTTGCCTTTTTATGACATTGAACAAAAATCAAATTAGCGCCCAACAGGCTGTGGTTTTTATTTTTTAACACAATGTTTTTTATTGTTCTTCTTATTTTGATTTTGGGCAAAGCATTTCTATCATCTCTTCAAATTTTTGATCGATATATTCCCTAAACTCATTTGCTTTCATATTCTAAACTTCCATCTCCATAACGTCATCAGCCGCCAATTCGGCTTTTGTTCTTACAACGATTCTAGCTTCTGTTCTTCCCCCTTTTGCAGATTCGTCAACTCTTTCTCTTTTCTGTTTGTCTTTTTTGCCAAACATTTTGTCTAAGATGGAATATGAGTTCGGAAAACAACCAACATATGTTTGCATTTGCCTCAGTGCAAATTCTTCAAGTTCACCACACTTTTGATCAAAAGCCTCTTTAACTTCAGTTGGAACTTCCTCAAACTTGTTTTTCGCAACAATTTCCTCAAAACTTTGATGTGCCCGATCCCGAGCTATTTCCAAAACCGTATACCTAGTTCTAGGATTGGCAAACACACTCGCTGGCAATTGGGTTAGTTTGCACTTCCCCTGTTTATATAGTTCTAGTGCTTTTTTCATTTCAGTCGTTTGATTTTTCAATACTTCTGGGACATTACGCAATTGCTCTTGTGTAAACTCAGTATCATCATTATGCCTAAATGCATAATAATGATTAACAAATTGCTGTGGAACTTTTGCTATTTGCTCATCAGTAAGTCCACCAGGCCCATACCACGCATAATGCTGATTAATATTATCCTGTGGAACTGCTGACATTTGCTCATCCGTAAAACAACGATATCGGCATGTGGCAAAACTCTCATTGACGATTTTTTGCGGAACTTTAGCAAGTTGCTCAAGCGTGCAAAATTGTAAGTCGCCAGTTTTGCGAGCCCTTTCATTAATACATTCCTGAGGTATTTTATCTAAAATGTCATTCCAAGCCTCCAAATTTTCATGGCGATAATCTATCCTTCCACCACTTATAATATGCCTATGAAAAATTTCCTCAGGAATATTATCTATCTTTGAAGCAGACCAAACATTAAAATCCCACCACAACTCCGGATCGCTATAGTACGCATTCTTAAATTTTTGAGGAACCGATTCCCTTTCCTTTGGCAAAAAGGCCCATGGTCCAAAGTGTGCAAAAGAGTGATTAATTATCTCTTGTGGGATTGCTTTTCTCTGTTCAGGTAATCCTCCGAATGCTTCAAAACCATTGAGGCCAAACTTTTTAACAAACTGATTTATTGTTTCTTGTGGTATTGCCGCTATTTGTTCTTTTGTTAAACATCTAAGATCAAGAACACGAGGATCAAGTAGACTTAATTGTTCATTAATCCATTCCTGTGGAACACCCAATTTCTGTTTGTTTGTAAATGCTCTCTCAACAAAAGAGCGAATATTCTGGTCAAAATATCGATCATCAGGATGTTCAAGATATAGCCTAACACTACGTTTAACAATTTCGCTGGCAATTTCTATTGGAATTGCAGCAATCTGCTTTTTTGTGAAACACACAAGTGCATCCATCTTAAAATCTTTAGCACATTGATTAACAATCTCCTGGGGAATTGCCGCAATCTGCTCAGCTGTAAAACCTTCAAGCGAAAAACCTTTCGAAGCCCTCTGATTAACAATCTTCTGGGGAACTTGCCCTAGTTCAGCAAAGGTGCCTGGTGTTATAATACCATTATTGTTTTTGACGTCTTTATTCAACTTTCGCTGCTTAGTTTTAACCCCTCTTTCATACGTTCGCTGATCGATTTTGTCTTTTATCTTGTTAATCTTTTTTCTCATATTAGTTCTTATGGTGGCCATTTTATCCTCTCCTTCAACTTTATAACACATATATTTTATACTAAAAACGCTGGTTTTGTCAATCGTTTCTATTGTTTATAAAATCAGACTTTAACAAAAAACAACCAGGTTGGTTGTTTTTATATCAATTTTATGTTTGCATCAAAATAATCGGCGTATTTAGCTTTTGTTTTCTCTGTTGGGCAAAGTGCAATGATTGTTATGCTTGCCCCATTCTTAAAACACCCCGCCGTGAATAGAAAACGCTTAACGTAGGTGTCTGCATTAGCACCATAGCAATCACTGAAATTTTTGCCAAATGAAACCAAATTGTCTATAACAATTGCAACTTTTTTGCCTTCGCTTGCAAGCGCTTTTGCCTCTCCCAAAGCGTTCTTTATGGCTTGGCTTGCAACCATTATGTTATCTATAACAAGGCTTCCAAACTCGTTGACACCATTTTTGTTAACATTTTCAATTGCTTCCTTATCAATTGAAAGTTTAACAACTGAAACGCCTTCCATTTTTCTGCAAATCTCAGTTGCAATGTCATCTTTTTTAATAGACACTGGTGCAAAAACAAGAGCCTTGGTTCCCTCACAAACTTCAAGATTTTGTCCATTTGCTTCAATCTTGATTTGCAGGGCTGAACCACGCCCTTTTTCAAGGCGATTAAACTTTTTTTCTTCTTCGGTTATTTGCCAACCATTAACTGTTAAAATTTCTTTTATTTCGTTTTTACCATCAATTTTGTCCATAGAGAATGAAACAACATCAAATTCTCTTAGACCATAGTCATTAACAACATCTTGAGGTATAACAACATCTCCAGCACTTTCAACAAAAGGATATTTGCAAGCTTTGAAAACACCATTCTTGGCAACAACAACACCCGTTTTTATCTGATTTTTTGGGGTGCTATCCCAGGCATAGTTCATAAACTCTGGGCTGGCAACATTCATTTGTCCAACATCACCAAGCAACGAACTATATTCTTCAAACTCAAGGTCGCTTAAGGTTGCTTTGCTTGGACGCCCTCTTTTATCTTTTTGCTTATATGGGCTTGAAACACCCAAAACAATTGATAGAATTGAGCTGACAAGATCCGCCTTATTAAGAGAGCTTGGCGATTTAACACCAACCTGAGAGCCCAGTTTGCGTAAATCGTGGATATTAAGATTATATAGGCTATCTTCGCTTAAAGACTCAATCTTGGGCATCATAACACCTTCCCCCTCAAGATAATGTTAGCACATTTCAACCCATTTTTGCAATTAAAAGAGGCTTTAACTGAAAAATTTATTTATAATTTCCATTATTTTAGACTTATAAACAATGTTCTCCCCACTACCCTCTGCACCAACAAAACACAATGGTGGATACACAACGCACCACCAGTTGTTGCCAATGCCTTGGCCAAGTTCAACAATTAGAGCATCATATAGCCCCTCATCTAAAACAAGGTCGCCATATGCACGCGTTGGGAAAAACTCATCATTAAGGCGGGCATGTGCAACGTATGAAAATCCTTGGCGGCCAAGTTCTTGATTTGCAACATATTCAATTCTATTAAGGTTGTTTTTTATTGCACTGTGCGCCCGCTCCAGCGTTTTGCAATCTGCCAAGATAGGAGTTAAAAAATCCACAATTTTTTCCTTAACCGACAATTTTACCGCTTGGTCTTCTTCGGCATTGCTATTTGCGCGTATATGTATTCTTAAATATGTTGACGCCATAGCGGTTTGAGCGGGTTGTGGTCTTGATGCCATGAAAACCACCCCAAAAGTAACCACCAAACACAACGCTAAACTTATAACTATTTTTTTCATTTCATTTCTCCTCAGACAAATGGTTGCCAGCAAAACATAGGCAAAAACAAAAAAGAGTGGAGATTATTGTTAAATCCCCGCTCTTTTTGGCGTTTGAAGCATTACTCTTCAAAGGTCGCCGTCTGCGTTTTATACACAAACACTTGATTCTTTGAAGAGAAATCTTCAGTTTCGTTTTGTGCTGAAACGACCTCTGGTCTAACTTTAAGCTCCTTACTTACTGCAAAGAGGTCTTCGTTTTCTTTTGTTATGAGCATAACAACCCCGGCATCATCATCTTCTTTTTCGCCAACAATGTTGATTTCTGAAACAAAGGTTAAAAACTCTTCTTGAACCTGCTTCAACGTGAAATTAACTTCAGCATTAATTTCAAGACCATGACCAGCATGGAGCCTATAATTCTTAATGCTTGCATTTGCCCCAAGACATTGGCAATATTGCCCATCTAAAACATACTCATATGGCAAAGCCTTGGTTTGAGCACAAAGCTCTTTGCTTTCATTTCTATATATAACCTGAACAATAACCGCACCGCTTAAAGTTGTTTTAAGCTCATCTGATTGCAGGTTTGGCTTAACGCAATCATAGCAAATTGTTGCAACAACCTCGTCAATTTCCGGCAATTCTTCAATTGGTGTTTCGGCAGCAATTTCTTCTTTATATGTTTTTATATCGCTGGTGTATGAAACATCTGCACAAGTTATTGCAGGCATAACTTCTTGATCGCACGAATAAGCATCAAGCGCAACTGAAATAGTGCCATTTTTATAAACATAAACACACGCCCCACACTCAGCCGTTATATTCGCCATTGTTTTCTGTTCGTTGTTTTTAGAAACAACAACGGAAACATTCTCAACATTGGCAATGGCAAAAGCAGTGTTCCCCGCAACCGATCTTGCGCACTCAACTTCTTGGCTGAAATCTATGGTTTTTGTTATCGCCTTGATGCCATCCTCACTTTTTGCAAGCATTTCAAAAGCAATTTGACCATTAATAGTTGCTGAGCCATCATTGCAAACAACGTCAACAACGTTAATCGCCCCATGGCTAACCATTGGCTCAAAATCATCATCTAATTGAACGTCTTCAATGATATTAAACTTCTCAAAAACCTTATCTTCAAGAGAAACAACGCTTCGCTCTTCTTTCTTAACAACAAGAGAGTTATCCTCTTGAGGAATCGCAATTTTAATTTCGCTTTGGCCATAGCCGGCAACGCCAACCATTGCATTAACATATATGGTTGATCCAGAAATCTTTGTTTCCTTATCTATAATATATGGCATTAAACTAGCATTTGAAATGTTCTCAATTTCAACTTTGTTTTGCCACTCAATTGTTCCCGCAATACTGTCAATTTCGCCATCATCATTTTCATATGCAATTTGAACATTGGCAACACCAGAAAAATTCTGAAACTCAAATGCGTTGTCACATTCAGTGATCTTTGGCATCAAACTTATATCCAGAACTCTTTTAACCGGGCTGTCATCTTGTGAACTAAATTTGCCAGAAATTGAAAACTGGCAAACATTCTCTTGTTTTTCTTTGCTTAAACTCATTTCATTAAATTCAAACGCCATAAAAACCCTCCACTTTTGGTTGTTAGTAAAGAGTATTCAGCGTCCAAATTAATTAGAACTGTTTTTTGTTTCTTTAATTATCTTAACATCTCCACACAAAACCTCGTTATAGCTATAACTCAAAATGTTTTTGCCACTAGGCTCATCTTGCATGAAAGTGAAAATGCTTGGATAAACGTCAACAATTTTCCCAGTGAACTTCTCAACATGTCTTCGTCCTTTTGAAACATGCATTTTAACACTTTCCCCTTTAAGACTCTTTATCTTTTCAGTTATTTCTTTCAAATCCACCTCAACTTTTCTCATATTAACCTCAACAAAATGTTGCCCAAAAATGAAAATTCTAAACAAAAAAACGGGGTTGCCCCCGTTTGCTATAACTATTCATCGTCCTCATCATCTTCGTCGTCTTCGTCATCAAGGTCATCTTCATCATCAAGATCATCAGGCAAATCATCAAGTCCGCTTTCTTCAAAGTCTTTTTCAAGTTCGTCTTCGCCGAAATACTCCTCGTCATCATCTTCGTCTTCATCATCAAAGTCATCATCATCTTCAAGGTCGCTGAAATTAACAACCATCTCATCATCATCTTCAGGAGGCAAGTCGTCAATTGAAGGCTTAGATTTTTCTTCTTGATCTTTGTCTTCATCTTCCCAATCTTCATCCTGCCCTTCTTTTGAAGATTCTTCCTCATCAACCTCATCAACAATATCATCAAGGCTGCGCTTTTTTGCGCAAACATCACACATTGCTTGATCAACGCTTATCATGTTAACTCCACAAATTGGGCAAAGCTCAAGATCTTCATTATATACATCTGAAAGTTTAAGTTCAGATTTACAAACCAAACAATAGTCTTCATCAACCGGAATATAGTTAAGTTCACATCTTGGGCATTTTTTATATTTAATCTTTTTATCCATAAATATCTCCTACTGCTATTATACGCTCTCAATCCGATTGAGCGAACAATCGAGAATATATTATATCAAAAGAACGCATTTGTAAACCTTTTTATTGATAATTATTAGATTATTTTTTAATAGTCAATAATATTCCTTTTTTTGCAAACAAAAAAGACGGGCAAAAAACCCGCCACAAACCGCAATCATCATCCCTCTATGAGCATCTTATCCGCAACCAAAGCAATAAACTCGCCATTTGTTGGTTTTTCATTGCTGTTATATACTTTAAGGCCAAAGATATCGTTAATATTTTCAATCTTACCCCTGTTCCATGCAACTTCAATAGCATGTCGTATTGCTCTTTCAACCTTACTGCTACTAGTGTTAAAGCGCTGGGCAATAGATGGATATAGTTCCTTTGTTATGCTATTTATTATATCCGGCTTTTGCGTTGCAAGTTTAATGGCCTCTCTTAAGAATTGATATCCTTTAATATGCGCCGGAATGCCAACCGTGATAAAGATATTGCTAATCTTTTCATCAAGCTGTTTTATCCCTGAATTTTTCTGTGCTTGCGTTGTTTCAAATGGAACATAATTTTCGCTTGCAACAAGCAGTGTTCGTTCCTTTAAGACGCTAACATTAATTGGCTTAATCATATAATAAAAAGCACCAAGTTCCATACTTTTATTTATAAACGTTTCACTAGAAAGAGCAGATGTTACCAAAAATCTTGGCTTATTCTCTAATTTTTGGCATTGCTCCATGAGGCTCAGCCCATCAATCCCAGAAAGAACCAAGTCAGTTATAACAACTCTCGGCTGTTGTTCACGAATAATTTTCATGGCCTCTTCTCCCGTCTTAACCTCGCCAACAACCTTAATGCTTTTATCCTTTTCAAACTCGCTCTTAATCTCTTGCCTAAGTGTGTCATTATCATCTGCAATCAGCACACTAATTTGTTCCATACCAAAATTCCCCCCTTTTGTTTTTGTAATGTGAATCACAAATTAATGGTATCACAACAAAAAGGACAAAATGAAGCAAAGAACGCCCGGTTTAATAACAA
This sequence comes from Clostridia bacterium, assembly GCA_017444895.1. Classification (GTDB taxonomy): domain Bacteria; phylum Bacillota; class Clostridia; order Christensenellales; family UBA1242; genus UMGS2070. The sequence goes on along the minus strand of JAFSVR010000031.1, from coordinate 12,091 downwards.
CTTTTAATAGTTTTTTGGTGAAATTGTCGAATTACATAACAAATCATTAAAATAAGATATTTTAACCAAACATTTTGCGATTATTTGATTGGTTTTAACTAAAAATATTTTTATTTGGATAAAAAATAGCAACGCTTTAAGCATTGCCATTTATATTTGCTAATTATAAATTATTTAAGTTCTTTTTTATGCTTTGTGCACTGGAATTTAAGAATTCATATCTTTCCTTTTCCTTTTTAACAAGTTCTTTTGGTGCACGCTCAACAAAGTTTGGATTATTAAGCCTTGAAGCTAGTAGTGTCATTTCACTTTCAATTTTTGCAAGATCCTTATTGAGTCTTTCACGCTCTTTTTCAGTGTCAACAACTTCATCTTTATACAGCGCTAACTCACCAATCTCGCAAACAAATTTAACAGCTTCTCTTTTATCGTTTTGAGCCTCAACCTTTTCAATATTAACATTTTTTGATAAAACATCCGCTGCGCTTAAAACAAGTTGTGCATCATCCTCACTTGTTTGTTTGCAAATTACAAGAGATATTCTTTTTGAAACAGGAACATTAAGGCTCAACCTAACTTCTCTTATCTTTGCAATAAGCCCAATGATCTTTTGAACCTGCTCTTCTTCTTTTTTGAACTTTCCAATGCTTTTCGCATAAGACTCGCCGATAAGCATAGTCTTGTTAAAATTCTGCCAAATTTCCTCAGTTATGAAAGGAATAATTGGATGAAGCATCTTTAAGATATTAAAATATACATCTTTCAAAACTGCAACCGCATGATTTCTCTCATCTGGATTTTGGCTATAAACATAAGGCTTGCAAAGTTCAACGTAATTATCACAGAAATCATCCCAAACAAATGAATACATCCTTGAAACTGCTTGGCAAACATCTAGATTATTCATGCTCTTAGCTATATCAACAATGGCAGTATTAAGTTTTGTGTAAATCCATTTATCATATATATTGAGCTTGTTTTTATCAAGAGACGCTTCTCCACTTTGGCTAATGCAAAGTTCAACAAATTTACCCGCATTCCAAACCTTATTAATAAACTTACGATCTTCCAAAATCTTGGTTTCACTAAACCTAAAATCGTTTCCCGTTCCATTACCAACAAGCAAACTGAACCTAAGGCTATCAGCACCATATTTATCAATGATTTCAATAGGGTCAACCCCATTGTTTGAAGACTTGCTCATCTTCTTCCCTTCATCATCTCTAACTATGCCATTTATAAGAACTTTCTTAAATGGAATATTTCCCTCAATTTTGCCTGAAAGCATAACCATTCTTGCAACCCAGAAGAATATAATATCCTGAGCCGTAACAAGCACACTTGTTGGGAAAAAGCGCTCCAAGTCTTTTGTTTTCTCTGGATAACCAAGCGTTGAAAAGGCCCATAGCGCTGAACTGAACCATGTGTCTAAAACATCTTCATCTTGGTGAAGATGAGTATTCCCACATTTTGAGCATTTTGTTGGAGTGCTTTCTTCAACCATTGTATTTCCACACTCATCACAATAATATGCAGGAATTCTATGCCCCCACCAGAGCTGTCTTGAAATGCACCAATCCCTTATGTTGTTGAGCCAATTTCTATAGATTTTTGCAACCCTGTTGGGAATAATCTTAACTTTGCCTTCTTCTTCAACTTTAAGGCCCTGCTTTGCCATGTCATCCATGTTCATAAACCATTGTTTGCTAACCATTGGTTCAACAGAGGTGTGGCACCTATAGCAATGCCCCTTTGAAACGGTATATGGCTCAATTTTCTCAATGAGGCCTTCTGCTTTAAGATCTTCAATCAGTCTTTTTCGGCAGTCCATCCTGTCAAGACCAGCATACTTCCCACAAATTTCATTCATTGAACCATCAAGATTCATAACACAAATTGGGGTAAACCCATGTCGTGCACCAACCTCATAGTCGTTTGGATCGTGCGCTGGCGTGATTTTAACGGCACCCGTTCCGAAGTCTTTTTCAACATATTCATCACTTATAAGTGGAATTTCTTTGTCCGTTGCAGGAAGTTTTAGCATTTTCCCAACTTTGTCTGTAAATCTTTTATCTTCAGGATTAACAGCAACGCAAACATCCCCGAACAACGTTTCTGGTCTTGTTGTTGCAACAACCAAATATCCAGAACCATCAGCATACGGATATCTTATATACCAAAAACTAGATTTTTCGTCTTCATGCTCAACCTCTGCATCGCTAAGTGCTGTTTTGCAACATGGACACCAGTTTATAATTTTGCTTCCCCTATAAATGAGTCCTTCATCATATAAACGTTTGAAGACTTTCAAAACGGCCTTTTGGCGCTTTTCATCCATAGTAAAAGCACACCTGCTCCAATCACAACTTGTTCCAAGAGCCTGAAGTTGTGTGTAAATTCTTCCGCCAAACTTATCATTCCACGCCCAAGCACGCTTCAAAAACCCTTCTCTTCCAAGGTCTTGCTTTGTTAAGCCTTCTTTTTTAAGCGCATCAATGATTTTAACCTCGGTTGCAATTGAGGCGTGGTCAGTTCCCGGAACCCACAAAACATTATCTCCTTGCATCCTTCTATATCTTGCAAGAAAATCCTGCGTTGTATTGTTTAGAGCATGCCCAATATGCAGTTGCCCAGTTATATTTGGTGGTGGCATTATCATCGAAAAATTTTCGCCAGAATAATTTGCATCAAAATCTGTGCGAGGCTTAAAATATCCACCATCAAGCCACGCCTTATAAATCTTTTTCTCGTTATTTATATCAAAATTCTTGTCCATAAAAAATTCTCCTAAAACCAACTAACAATGATAAAAACCAATAAACTCACAGCACACAAAATATAGCCAATAAGTTGAATCCTGAGTTTTCTGCGTCTTAATGCCTCGCCTTTATATTTATGCTCGGGGACAAGTTGCTTGGCAAAAACGACCATCAAAAGCCCAACCACCAAGATAACAAGCCCAATTATTCTAAACACAAGTTTAACTGTCATTAAGTCTCAACCCTCGTTTTAACAACAATATATTATTATTATAGAAAAAAATAAACAAAAGTCAATCCTTTTGGCATTTCAAATGACAAATACACCTTATTTTTCTGCACCAAATTGGTTCAAAGCAACATAAGATGAAATGTGAAAACAAAAAAGGAGGTTTAATGTGAAAAAAATATTTTCAATTTCAATTGCGTTAATTTTCTGTTTGCTGACAGCGGTTTCATTTGTTGGCTGTTCAAACAGTGATATTATCCGGATGAATGAAGTTACACATAGTGTTTTCTACGCCCCACTTTATGTTGCAATAAACAAAGGCTATATGGAAGAAGAAGGCTTAAAAATTGAACTAACTAGCGGACAAGGAAGCGATGTTAGTATGTCTGCCCTTCTCTCTGGAAACGCAGACATTGCGCTTCTTGGCCCTGAAACAGTTGTTTACGTTCATGCACAAGGCTCAACAAACCACCCCATGATATTTGGGCAACTGACAAAGCGCGACGGCTCATTCTTAGTTTCAAGAACGCCGATCGACAATTTCAACTGGCAAACAAGTTTGACAAATAAAACCGTTATTGCTGGGCGACGCGGAGGAATGCCGGCCATGACATTTGAATGGGTTGTTAACTCAAACGGGCTTTATAATGGTAACAACATAACCCTTGATCTTGATACGGCGTTTGCTCAAATGGTTCCAACTTTCCAAGGCGGAGCTGGCGACTTCTGCACAATGTTTGAGCCAACAGCAACTGAATACCAAAATAAGGGGCTTGGGACCATTGTTGCTTCGGTTGGAGAATATAGTGGCGAAATTCCATACACATGCTTTATGGCATCAAAGAATTTCATGAACAAATACCCAGACAAGATTGATGGTTTCTTGCGTGCCATTAAAAAGGCATATACATTCATTATGACGGCAACAAGCGAAGAAGTTGCAACCGCCCTTGCTCCATCATTTGATGGTTCAACAATCGCATCTCTTCAAATTGCGGTTGAAAGTTATAAGAGAATTGACGCATGGATGGCAACGCCTGCAATGACTGAATCTTCATATAACAGATTGCTTTCTGTCCTTAAAAATGCTGGCACATTATCTAACACATCTATCGTTAATTTCACTGATGTTGTTGACAACTCTCACGCAATAAAAATCTAACAAGGAGAAAAACAATGGGCAACGTTTTAAGCATAAACAACGTCAGCCAAATCTACCACACCAAACAAAACGAAACTCTTGCCCTTTCCAATTTAACATTAACAGCAAATGAAGGCGAGTTTATCAGCATTGTTGGGCCAAGCGGTTGTGGAAAAACAACCATCCTCAGCCTTATTGCCGGGCTTATAAAGCCAACAAAGGGCTCTGTTTACATACAAAATAAAGAGATTTCTGGGCCAACAACACTAGCAAGCTATATGTTTCAAAAAGACAACCTGCTTGAATGGCTTAACATATATAAAAACGTAACCATAGGGCTAAGCTTGCAACACAAAAACACCGAAACAAACAAAAAACGCGTTATAGAACTTCTTGAAAAATACGGTCTTGGCGATTTCATTAAAAGCTATCCGCAAGAACTTTCTGGAGGAATGAGACAAAGAGTTGCCTTGATTAGAACTCTCGCAACCAATCCTGACATATTGCTACTTGATGAGCCATTCAGTGCACTAGATTACCAAACAAGACTAAATGTGCAAAACGACGTATTTAACATCATAAAAAGGGAGAGAAAAACAGCCATCCTTGTTACTCACGATATTAATGAGGCAGTTGCAATGAGCGATAAAATTATTGTGTTATCAGCAAGACCAGGAACGGTTAAATGCGAAGTACACCTGAGTTTCTCAGCAGAATTAAGCCCAGAAGATCGAAGAAAGGAACCGCTTTTTTATGAGTTCTACAATCAAATTTGGGAGGCACTCAAATGAAAAAGGACTATTCAAAAGAGCATCAAAATTATCTCAAAAAACAAAAAATTGGTATTTTTATTACACATTTGAGCAGAATTTTATTGCTTTTTGCAGTTTTTGGCATTTGGGAACTTGTTGCAAAAGCCGGCATTGTTGATCCATTTATAACAAGCAGTCCATCAAGAATCATAAAAGCAATTGAAGAATTATATTTGTCGGGGAGCCTATTTAGCCATACATGGGCAACCTTGCTTGAAACCATACTTGCCTTCTCTATCAGCACAATGGCAGGGTTTTTGATTGCGTTGCTTTTATATTCCATCCCACCAATAAGAAAAATTCTTGAGCCATACCTTATAGTCCTCAACAGTCTTCCAAAAGTTGCACTTGGCCCCTTAATTATCGTTTGGATTGGAGCCGGAACAAAAGCAATCGTAACAATGGGTGTTTTGATATGTATTATTGTAACAACAATAGGCATCTTAAATGGCTTTATAGGTGTTGAAGAGGAAAAACTCAAACTATTCAAAACACTGGGGGCAAACAAACTGCAGGTTTTAACTAAATTGATTCTCCCCGCAAGCTTTCCAACAATTATAAGCGTTCTTAAAATTAACGTCGGGCTTGCCTGGGTTGGCGTTATAATGGGTGAATACCTTAATAGCAGTGCAGGCCTAGGCTTCTTAATTGTTTATGGTGGACAAATCTTTAAGTTAGATTTGGTTATGGCTGCCATAATTATTCTCTGCCTGCTCGCAAGCATAATGTATTTTATTATTGCACTTTTTGAATATTTGGTTAACAAAAAACGCAATAAATAATATTGTTTCCAACAAAAAAGTGGTGATTTTTGCTTAAAATCATCACTTTTTCTTGCACAAATTAAAAATATTGCAATTATTTCAAATTTAATTATTGCTTTTGCGTTTTTTACAGTATTATGATTGGCATACTATCGAAATTCTCTAGGGTTTTTGCAGTTTTAGAACGTCCCCTGCACTCTTAAGAGCCAGCTGATATAGGTTGTAATCAAACTGTCTACTTCCTTTTAATGCAGCTGACAATTCAACAGCTATAATATCCCCGTTTTTATCACCAACCGCACCACTTTTTCCATCAACAAGCATTTTGACAGCACATGCTCCAAACTTCAATGCTAGCACCCTATCAAAAGCTGATGGGCTCCCGCCACGTTGGATATGGCCAACTTCAAGAGGTCTTGAAGCAACCCCTGTTCTTTTGTTAATTAAGTCACTAAGCTTTGATGCATCATAAACTTTTTCATTTGTTATTATCATACAAGAACTTTTGCCAATTGTTTCACATTTTTCAACTGCATCAACAATTTGTTTGTCAGTAACTTTAACTTCGGGAACAAGTATTATCTCAGCACCAACGCCTGCCCCCACATTAAGAGCAATGTCTCCGCAATATGCACCCATAACTTCAATAACGCTTGGACGCTCATGGCTTGAAGCCGTGTCTCGAATATTGTTAATAAGCGAAGTGATAGTATTAACAGCCGTATCAAACCCTAACGTGTGATCAGTATAATACAGATCGTTATCTATCGTTGCAGGAATAGCAACAACATTCACACCCGCTTTTGCGAGAGCAATTGCCCCTGCATATGAGCCATCACCCCCAAGAACAACCAAACCTTCGATTTCATATTTTTTGAGGTTCTCTAGCGCGCGCTTTTGGCCTTCTTTTGAAACAAACTCTGGGCACCTAGAAGTGTATAGAACAGTTCCCCCTCGTTGCATAATACCACTAACCTCTTTGTGGCTGAGCGAAATAAATTCATCTTCAATAAGGCCCTTATAGCCCCTTAAAACGCCCATAACTTCCATTCCTGAACCAATAGCTGTTTTAACAACGCTCCTTATGCAAGCATTCATTCCAGGAGCATCTCCCCCGCTTGTGAGTATCGCTATTCTTTTCATTTTATCCTCCTTATTTTGTTATAAGTTTTATATTCTCTTTCCCTATTGCATTTTCAAGTTCACTTAGCAACGCAACACATGGATTAACCGTAACTTGATTATCATAGAGTTTCTTATCCCACTGAACTCTAACGGGAACATCTCCAGAATAGCTGAGAACAATTCCCATGATCTCTGCCTGTTTTTCTGGATTAAGTATGTCATATTGCAAATAAAGAATTGACTTTGGCTTATCTTCAACTTCTTCTTGCTTTGCCGTCTGCTCATAAGAACTAGGTTTTTCAACATCCCAAAACTCAATTTTTTCAGCAATAATACTTGGTCTCTGGCCAACTTTAATGCTTATTTTGCCTTCTATTGAAACAAGGGCATCTTCGCACAGCCTGTCTTTCAGCCTCTCATATTGCTTGTTAAACACAACCACTTCCATTGAGCCATAATTGTCTTCAAGCGTTAATATAGCCATAGGTTTGTTTGTTGTTTTTGTGTATTTCTTTGAAACGGTGGCAATCAAGCCTCCGCAGGAAACCTGCATTCCATCTTCAAGCCCAAAGCTATTATCATTAGCCTCGCCATCTTCATCATCAATTTGTTCATCAGCATCCGCCGCACTTGCAATCATTCCTGAATTGAAGGAATATTGTTTCATTATGTCCGCATAATCATCAAGTGGATGGCCAGAAATATACAATCCAGAAATCTCTTTCTCCTTTTTAAGCAAAAATTCTCTTGGGTATTCCGGCATGTCTGTATATTCAATTCCTGAATTTTGTTCAATTCCAAAATCGCTGAACATACTAAATTGCCCATTCATCTTGGCCTTTTGATCCTTAATTGCACATTCCATTGCCTTTTCATAAACAGAAATCAGGCAACTACGAGTTTTCCCAAAGCAATCAAATGCTCCACTATATATGAAACCCTCAATTACTCTCTTGTTATAGCCGGTTGTTATGGTTCTGTTTAAGAAGTCTTCAAAATCCTTAAATTTTCCATGTGCATCACGCTCAGCAATGATTGCTTTACAAACGCCCTCACCGCTTCCTTTAAGTGCTGAAAGTCCAAAGCGAATTTTGCCATCACGGCACTCGAAATACGCACCACTTTCATTTATATCTGGTGGCAATATAGGAATTTTTTCTTCTTTACAATGCGTAACATAATTGATGATTTCATCAATATTAGTAATTCGGTTGTTAAGCACTGATGTTAAAAACTCAGGTTCATAATAGCATTTAAGATATGCAGTTTGATAAGCAACATATGCATATGCAGCTGAATGCGACTTGTTGAAAGCATATTTTGCAAAGTTTGCCATTTCCTTCCAAATCTGACGCGCAACATCTTCGCTTATCCCTCGTTTCAGGCAACCTTCAATTGGTGGGCTAACTTTTCCATGGTCAACAATTTCACCTCGTCCATGGATAAACACCTCTTCCTCGGCTTCCATTGCAGCAACTTTTTTCTTACCCATCATTCTTCGCACATTGTCCGCCTGCCCAAGGGTATAGCCAGCCATATCCTGAACAATACGCATAACCTGCTCTTGATACACAATACACCCGTAGGTTACATCCTCAATATGCTCCAAAATTGGATGTGCGTAAACAACATCTTCTGGGTGATGCTTGTTATGAACATATCTTGGAATAATATCCATTGGACCAGGCCTAAATAAACTTATGCCCGCTATGATGTCTTCAAGACAGGTTGGTTCAAGTTCCTTCATAAACTTTTGGAAACCGCCACTTTCAAGTTGGAAAACAGCCTTTGTGTTCCCAGAGGCAATAAGCTTGAAAACATTAGGATCATCATAGCTCATTGTGTCAAAATCTATTTTTTTACCGTGATTTTCAAGAACGCGGTCAATAGTTTGCGAAATATCCGTTAAGTTCCTAAGGCCCAAAAAGTCCATCTTCATATGGCCAAGGCGTTCCATATCAACACCCGTAAACTGTGTTGTTATATCATCTCCATTTCTGCTTAATGGAATCATATCCCCAAGAACATGCGGGCTGATAATAACTCCACAGGCGTGAATTCCAGTTTGCCTTGGCGCATCTTCAAGTTTAAGAGCAATATCAACAAGACGCTTAATTTGAGGATCTTGATACATTTCAACAAGTTCCGGAACTGAATAATCAACTCCAAAATCTTTGTCGCCCTCTTTGGCATGATATAAACCAAAAACCTTTTTTATGATCTGTGGCCTTGTTACAGTGTTTGGCATAAGTTTTGTTATCTTATCGCCTTCACTATACGGAATTCCAAGAACCCTTGCGACGTCCTTAATTGCGTTTTTAGCCGCCATCGTTCCAAAGGTAACAATCCTTGCAATATGATCAGCGCCATATTTTCTCTTGACATACTCAATAACTTCTTCTCTTCGCTCATCAGCAAAGTCAATATCAAAATCAGGCGCACTAACACGCTCATTATGCAAAAACCTCTCAAACAAAAGGTCATATTTCATAGGATCAACACTAGTTATTCCAATGCAATACGCAACAACGCTTCCCGCACCTGAACCACGCCCTGGCCCAACAGGAATGCCCATATTTCTTGCTTCATTGATATAATCCCTAACCGTCAAGAAATATGTGACAAACCCCTTAGAAATGATCATATTCTTTTCACGCTCAACACGCTCTCTAAGTTCAGGGGTAACCGTGCCATAGCGCCTGATAAGCCCCGCCTCAATAAGCTCGTTAAAATAGTCAAGGTTATCTTTTCCATCTGGTGCGTGATAATCTGGGAACATATACTTATTTTTATCAAGGTTCTCAAATTCAACATTACACTTATCTGCAATTTCCAAAGTGTTTGCAATTGCGTCTTGATCCATCGGAAGAGCCTTAACCATTTCATCATAGCTTTTAAGATAAAACTCATCATTCGGGAATTTCATTCGGTTTGGATCGTCAATGGTTTTGCCCATTTGAACGCACATTAAGACATCTTGCGCTTCAGCATCATCTCTGTATATATAATGGACATCATTAGTTGCAACTTTTTTGATATTATGTTTTTCCGCAAATTGCCTTAAAACTGGGTTAACCGTTTGCTCATCAGCAAGACCATGGTTTTGTATTTCAATATAAAAGTCATCGCCAAACACTTCTTTGAACCAAAGTACCTGCTTTTCTGCCCCCTCAATATCGCCTTGCAAAATGAGTTGTGGAACTGTTCCACCAACGCACGCCGTTGTGCAAATAAGCCCCTTGCTATGCTCTTTAAGAGTTTTATAATCTATCCTTGCCTTGCCATAATAATAGCCTTTATCAAAACCAATTGTGTTGAGTTTTGAAAGATTAACAAAGCCCTCTTGGTCTTTCGCAAGCAAAATAAGATGATCCAACTTTTGCCTGCCTTGCTTAACCATTAAATCATCAGCAACATAAAACTCACAGCCTAAAATTGGTTTGATCCCAACTTTATGGCATTCATCATAGAACGGAATGGTTCCATACATATTGCCATGATCAGTCATTGCAACGGCAGTCATTCCCATTTCCTTGCAAGTTTTGCAGAGTTTGCCAATGCGTGCAAAACCATCAAGCAAGCTATATTCCGTGTGAACATGAAGATGCACAAATTCGTTACTCATTTTCTTCTCCTAGTGTTTCGGCAATTTCCATTAGTTTTTTTAGGCGCAGGCTTATCCCCGCACGTGATATCTTGCCCCCTGTTAATACGGCAAGGTCTGAAAGACTGGCTTCAGGGCTTGCTAGCCTTGCAAGCGCAACTTCACAAAGGGGTTCAGGCAAATTTTCAATGCCAATGGTTGATTTAATTATCTCAATGGCCCTAACTTGTTTGGCGCTTGCGCTCATAACTTTATCTAAATTTGCGCTCAAACAATTGCTCTGGCGATTGATATTGTTTCTAACAAGCCTCTCTACCTTATGGTTTTCAAGCTCAAGCATATTTTTTATTGCCCCCATTTCGGCAAGCGCCTTGCAGATTGCATCGCTCTCTTTAAGGTAAACAACATAGTTTCCATGTCTTTCTATCTTTTTTGAAATGATGTCCATTTCAGCAAGAAATTGACAAATTGTCTCGGCCTTTTCCTCAGTCTGACACACCCATTCCATATGGTATCCGCCCCTGTCAGCCCCCTCTTGCGATGGGATACTGATTGAGCCAGCCCCACAAAAAGCACCCGCAAGATAATTCTTCTTGCTAGGTAAATCAACCATAAGATTTGGATTGACATCTCGCCTAAATTCAATCTCACCATCTCGGTTACGAAACACAATCATAAGTTCTTGCAAAACTCTAAAACCATCTTGACTATTAAGGGTTAAAACATATTTTGTTTTTGAAACCACTTTGATTTTCATTGTTTCCGGAGAAATTTGAAAACAGCGAACAAGCTGCTTTTCAGCATATTCCAAAAATTCTTTATTCTCACTTGCAAGTTCAAATGAAATTGTTTTATTGCTAACAACCAACGCCCCCGCAAGCAAAATTTCTCCTGCCAGCATACAAAACAAAGCATCGGTATCCCGCTCAGCTTTCAAAAGTTCTTGTTTAACTGACAATGAAAAACTCAATTCTATTTCTCCGTTGTTTGAAATTTCTTTGGTGTGTATGTCCCTGCAAGGTTAACAACCCTGTCTTCTGGAATATTAAACTTCTTTACTATTTCAAGGGCGTTATCCACTGACGCAACCCTCTCTTTTCGATGAGCATCACTACTGATTATGAACTTAACCGGCGTTTCAAGCATAGCACGCATTTGTTCATCAGTGAAGCGGTAATGTCGGGTGTTAATCTCAATAAGTGTGTTCGTTTTTACGCATTCTTCTGCAACCCTCTTACAATCAACTTGAATATATTCGCAAAGGTGCGTAATGAAGTCAACTGGATATCTGTTAACAAGATCAACATAAGCCTTTGTTTGCTTTTCAATCTGCTTTTTTGTCCTTGGCAAAATGCCAAAAGGCTTAACAATATTATTAAAAGTTCCCCTATGAAAGCCAACAATCAAAAGGTCAAGTTTGTCAATTTCTTCTTGCGTTAAATCAATTTTGCCATCCTTGCCTATTAGGTTTGCTTCAATACCAAGATAAACTTTTTCTAGTTCACCCTTTTGATTAATCGCATCTATTTCTTTGCGAGCCTTATCAATATTTTTCCTTTTAATTCCAAACCCTAAATGCTTTGGGCCATGGTCGGTTATTGCAATGTTTTCAAGCCCTTTGTCTTTGGCACTTTGAACCATTTCGGCTATTGTATTC
>JAFSVR010000030.1 GCA_017444895.1 Clostridia bacterium | reverse complement strand
TGGGTCAACAGATGCAAAGGGGCTTCATCATCTCATAACTGAAATCGTTGATAACAGTATTGATGAGGCGCTTGCTGGATATTGTGACACTATCACGGTTGAAATCAACAAAGACGGCTCTTGTGCCGTAACAGATAATGGGCGTGGTATTCCAACAGGGATCCATATGCCAGAAAACAAAAGCAGTGTTGAGCTTGTTTTAACAAAGCTTCATGCTGGTGGAAAGTTCGGTGGTGGGGGATATAAGATTTCCGGCGGACTTCATGGCGTTGGTCTTAGCGTTGTTAATGCGCTTAGCGAGTGGCTTGAAGTTGAAGTTTGGCAAAATGGACAGCACTTTAAGCAGATTTATAATCGCGGAATCCCACAAAGAGATTTAGCGGTTGTTGGCGAGGCAGACCACACTGGAACGAAAGTTACTTTTATGCCAGATGATGAAATCTTTGAAACAACAAATTTTGATTTTGACACAATCAAATTAAGGCTCAGAGAGCTTGCTTTTCTTAATCATGGAATTGTTATCAATGCAATAGACCATAGGTCTGGAGTTGAAGAGAAATTGCATTATGAGGGCGGAATTGTTCAGTTCTGTGAGCAAATGAACCTTAACAAAGAGGTTGTTTTCCCTAAGCCTATATATATTGATACAAAAACAGACAAGAGCGAAGTTGAAGTTGCTTTCCAATATAATGATAGCTATAACGAAATTGTTCACGCCTATGCAAACAATATTAACACCGAAGAGGGTGGGACACACCTTGAAGGATTCAGGCGTGCGCTAACCAAGTGTGTTAATGATTATGGCAAAACGCTTAAAATTTTGAAAGACAATGACAAACTGTCAAGCGAAGATGTGAGGGAAGGCTTAACTGCGGTTATAAGCGTTAAACTGGAAGACCCACAATTTGAAGGGCAAACAAAAACGAAGCTTGGCAACAGCTATATGCTTAATGTTGTTCAAAAGGCTGTTTATGATGGGTTTGCAACATACATGGAAGAAAACCCAAGCGTTGCAAGGGAACTTATATTAAAGAGTATAACAGCACAAAAGGCAAGAGAGGCTGCAAGAAACGCTAGGGATCTGACAAGAAGAAAAGGCGTTTTAGAAAACACAACGCTTCCAGGAAAATTAACCGATTGCAGTGAAAGAGATCCTAAACTTTGTGAAATCTTCATTGTCGAGGGAGATTCGGCTGGTGGAACGGCAAAACAAGCAAGAGATAGAAGATTCCAAGCGGTGCTTCCACTTAGAGGTAAGATATTAAACGTTGAAAAAGCACGCTTAAATCGAATTTTGGAGAATGCTGAAATAAGAGCAATGGCAACAGCGTTTGGTGGCGGAATTGGTGCCGATTTTGACGTTAGCAAACTTAGATATGACAAGATTGTCACCATGAGCGATGCCGATGTTGATGGAAGCCATATTAGAATTTTGCTTCTCACATTCTTCTATCGCTATATGCGTCCACTTATTGAGGAGGGGCACGTTTACGCTGCGCAGCCACCACTTTATAAGATAACGAAAAACAGAAAAGACTATTATTGCTATACCGAAGAAGAAAAAACAAAGCTGATGAGCGAGATTGGCGAGAAAGGGGCAGATGTTCAACGATATAAAGGTCTTGGAGAAATGAGCGCTGAACAACTTTGGACAACAACAATGAGCCCAGAACATCGCAGTCTAGCACAGATTCAGATGAAAGATGCTGTTGAGGCAGATGCAATTTTCACACTACTTATGGGAGAACAAGCAGACGCAAGAAGAGAGTTTATTGAACAAAACGCAACTCTTGTTACTGACCTTGATATTTAGGAGGAATTATGGCTAAGAAAAAAGATTATAGTGCAGAATACGAACAACTTGTTGATAACACCAAGATTATTCCAACCGACCTTGAAACAGAGATGAAAAAGTCGTTTATTGCCTATGCAATGGCTGTTAACATTAGCCGTGCTATTCCAGATGCAAGAGATGGCTTAAAGCCTGTTCACAGACGTATTCTATATGCCATGAACGAAAGCGGGCTCACATATGATAAGCCTTATAAAAAATGCGCCACAACTGTTGGTGACGTTTTGGGAAGATATCACCCACATGGCGATAGTTCAGTTTATGGTGCTTTGGTTAGACTTGCGCAAGACTTTGCAATTAGATATCCATTGGTTGATGGACATGGAAACTTTGGATCAGTTGATGGAGATCCACCAGCGGCGTATCGTTACACAGAATCAAGGCTTTCAAAACTTGCTGATGAGATGCTGAGAGATATTGAGAAGGAAACGGTTGATTTTGTTCCTAACTTTGATGAAACAAGAAAACAACCAACCGTTTTGCCATCAAGATTTCCAAACCTTTTGGTTAATGGTAGTGATGGTATTGCTGTTGGTATGGCAACAAGCATTCCTCCACACAACCTAAACGAAGTGTGTGATGCGATTATTGCTCAAATACACAACCCAGACATCACAATTGATGAACTTTTGGAGATTATGCCGGGGCCAGACTATCCAACTGGTGGCGTAATTATGGGCAAGGCAGCGCTTAAAAATGCCTATCTCACTGGGCGTGGTGGCGTTGTTGTTCGTGCTAGAACTGAAATTGAAGAAGGCGAGAAGCATAACAGAATCATAATTCACGAAATTCCTTATCAGGTTAATAAGAGCGAGCTTATCATGAGTATGGCAGATCTTGTTAAAAACAAAAAGATTGAAGGAATTGCCGATATTAAGGATGAGAGTGACCGAAAGGGTATGCGCATCGTTATTGATGTTAAGCATGATGCACAGCCACAGGTTGTCCTTAATTATCTCTATAAGCACACAGCTCTTCAAACAGGTTTTGGAATTAACTTCCTTGCTTTGGTTGATAATCAACCAAAAACGCTTAATCTTAAACAAATGCTGACGGTTTATATCAACCATCAAAAAGAAGTTGTTTTAAGGAAAACAAAATTTGATCTTGAAAGAGCGCAAGAAAGGGCGCATATTTTGGAAGGTTTGGTTGTTGCTCTTGCAAACATTGATGATGTTATTGCAACAATCAAGGCCTCAACTGATAGAGTTGATGCAAGCAAAAAGCTTATTGAGAAATATTTGCTTGATGAAATTCAGGCCAATGCAATTCTTGATATGAAACTTCAAAGACTCACGAGCCTAGAAGTTGAAAAACTTAACGAAGAGCTTAAAGACTTGATTGATACAATTGCTGAACTTAAAGGAATCATTGCAAGTGAGCAAAAGATTCTTGACATCATAGTTGCAGATTTAACAGAGATTAAAGAAAAGTTTGGTGATGAAAGAAAGAGTGAAATGAGCGTTGATGTTGGAGATATTGACATTGAAGACCTCATTGAAAAGGAAGATGTTGTTATATCAATGACGCATTTTGGATATATCAAGCGCTTGCCTGTTACTGAATATAAGGCTCAACACAGAGGTGGACAAGGTGTTACTGGACACAAGCCAAAGGAAGAAGACTTTGTTGAGAGTATGTTTATATCAAGCACGCATGACGATATTCTGTATTTCACCAATCTTGGTAAGGTTTATTGCACACGTGCTTATGAAATTCCAGAAGCACAGAAAAATGCACGTGGAAGAGCCTTGATTAACTTGCTTCCTCTTTCTGAGGGTGAGAGGGTTGAGGCGATTATTCCACTTACAGACAGAACCGAAGGAAACCTTATCATTGCAACACGTCGTGGGATGATTAAAAAGACACGACTTAGTGAATATGAAAACATCCGCAAAACTGGAAAGATTGCCATTTCGCTTAATGAAGGAGATTCGCTTATTGGTGTTGGCGTTACAACCGGAAATAGTGATATCTTGGTTGCTTCGCATGAAGGCAAATGCATAAGATTCAATGAAAACACAATCAGAACAACCTCAAGAGATTCTATGGGTGTTAAGGCAATGTCGCTTGATCCAAAAGATTATATGGTTGACATGCTGGTTCTTAAAGAAGGGTACGACATTCTAACCATAACTGAGAATGCGTTTGGTAAACGTTCGCCAGCTGACGAATATAGAAGCCAAGGCCGAAACGGAAAGGGTGTTAAGGCCGGAATAATCAATGAAAAAACCGGAAACGTTGTTAATATCAAGCAGGTTAGCGATAAGGAAGATGTTATGCTTATTGCTGACAATGGCGTTATCATACGTGTTCCAGCATCAAGCATTTCTCTTGTAAGCCGAAATACACAAGGAATAAGAGTAATGAGGCTTAAAGGTGAAGCAAAAGTTGTTTCAGTTGCCATTGCCGATGCTATTGCTGAAGACATGACAGAAGATGGCGGAGAAGATGTTGCAATTAGTGATGTTGTTGATGTTAATGCACCAAACAACGAATAAAAACTTTCAAATATAAACTTCCATTTTGTGCGAATAAGTGCAAAAAAGTGCGAGACTCGCATGCTTGGCGGTACAATGAGTACAGCCTGCGCAAGACTCGCTCTTTTTTCTTTCTTATTCATCACAAACTGAAAGTTTTTAACGTGAGTAAAAATGTAATGGCAATAAAACATTATCGCTTGAATACTATTTCGCAGTTCACACGTTTTTGTTTGGATAATTGGTCAAGGGCTTCATAAAGCAGTTTTGTGAAATAATAATTTGTAAATTCTGTTTTGTCAAAATGTGGGGAGACTTTGAAAAGAATAAAAAGTTTTTCGCTCTTCATTTTAAGTTTGATTGTTTTTATAAACTGCGATTGGCGCATTCCAACAACGCCATAACCTGATGGCAAAATTCTAGATTGTGAGCAATCAAGTTTATCTGCACAAACAAGCAAAATATGAACAAGGCCAAGTGGGGGATTTGCGGAAGCGTGATGCCTAATTGCCTCAACAATTATTTGCGCATCAGTTTCATTAAAATGCGCATTTTTCAAATAATTTTGCGCAAAAATTGCGCTTTTTTCGCGGTGGTTTTTCTTTCCCTCTGTGGCACCGGCATCGTGCAAAATTGACGCTATAATTGTTAAAAATGTTGTATTTTTATCAATTTTTAACAATTTGCATAGTGTTTTTGCGTTTTTTACAACCCGCAAAATGTGTTCCATGCCATGCTTTGCCCATGGTGCTTTTTCGGCATCGTCAATATGGCTATATAGTTCAAGTATTTGCCTGTCTTGTAATATTTTTTTATAATCTGGTTTGCAATTAATCATATAAAGCATTGTATGCAAAGTTTGTTTGATGTATGAAAAAAGCCACGCATGCGTGGCCATCATAACCTAAATTAAATGTATTGGTGTTTGCCGTAGAGTGTAACACCCGATATAGAGAAAGTGAAGTCTGGATAGGTTGCATATATTTCAGGGTTTGAAAGCGAGAACAAAATGCAGGTTATTTCTGCAGACTTTTCAAAATAGTCATCAACGGCAATGGAATAAGTTTTTGTTTTGCCCGCAGATTGCTCGCAAATGACAGTTGTCTTGAGCGATTTTGCGGCGATTGAACCGTTTGTTGTTCCGTTGTGTAAATTGGTGATATAGGTGTCAATTTGAAGGCTAGTGTTGTTTTCGGCAATATCAACGCAATCATGGTTTGTTGTGATTTTGAATTCTAAGCGGTCAGCATGGAAAAGATATAGCCACTCGCTTGAAAGTTTAACTGTTATTTTTGAATAGGCGCGGGAGATTTGTTCTTGTCCAACAAAGTCAAGGGAGTCGGTTGTGTATTCATCATTAGGGTAAATTAGTTGATATGTTGAGCGTGAGGCGGTGTAGTATTCCATGTTCAAAGCGCTCGGCTGGGTTGCGTTTGTTTGCCCGCAGGCTGATAAATAAAAACAAGAAAAAATAAGAATTAGTGCACACAAAATAGTTGCACTAATTCTTTGTTTAACATTGTTAGCCTTGTTGTGTTCCATCATTAATGTATAATAGCCCAAGTGTTCCTTTTCCGCAGTGGCTGGTTATTGTTGCCCCTGCAATTGTTTCATAAACATCCTTAAAAATGTTTTTAGATTTAACGTATTCAACAATTTCTTGAACAATTTCAGGCTCAAGTGTTGAGTGGGTTATAAACGCCCTTGTTGGGTCAGGTGTGTTGTATTCGTTTAAGACGTTATCAACATATTCCTTCAAAACAGGGAGCATTTTGCCTCTTGGTCTTCCGTTTGGAATCATTGCTCCATCAACAAGTTGAATGCGAGGCTTGATTTTGAGAAGGTTTGCGCCAAGCATTGCAATGCCCGAGCAGCGCCCGCCACGATATAGGTATTCAGTGCTTTGGATAATAAAACTTGCTTGAACGCTTGGAACTCTTGCTGTTATTGTTTCAACGATCTCATCTAGGCCTTTTCCGGCAATAACCATGTCGCTTGCGGCAAGAACCAACAAACCAACACCGGTTGAAAGGCTCTTGCTATCAATAATGACAACTTTTCCATCAAAGGCAGCGGCGGCTTGAAGGCTTTGATTATATTGTGTTGAAAGTTTGCTTGAAAGGCCTATGTGAATAATCTTATCGCAACTTTTTAGGTTTTCTTTGAAGAATTTGAAATATTGATCTTCTGAAAGGGCAGAAGTCTTTGGGAGCTTCCTATTAATCTTAACGTATTCAAAAATATCATTAGGAGTTATATTAACGCCGTCTGAATATTCGTTTAATCCGAGAGTGATGTTAATAGGAATTTTTTTGATATTCCTTTCTTCAAGCATTTTATTTGTAAGGTCGCAAGAACTATCTGTTGTGATTAAAATTTTCATAAAACTTTTCTCCTTGATTGTGTTGTTGTCAGATATTGCCAAACAATTTCCGCAAGTGTTTTCCCGTATGGAACCATAAAGGAATATTTGCCAACAATATCAGATTTATGTATAGGGCCAAAATATCTGCTGTCTATTGAATTGTTGCGATTATCTCCCATAACGAAATATTCATCGCTCCTTAAAGTATATGAAAACGAGCCTTCCTCTGTCAAGTTTTTTGCAGAAAGTGCGGAAGAAAATGCATTATAGAAAGGGTATCCTTTGATTTGGGAGTCTTTTTCAATAACCATTGGTTCATTGGCAATGTAATCTTCGCTTAGAACAACGTTGTCAACTTTAACGCAATACTTTATGTATTGTGTTGATTCAAGATGGTAAATATCATGATAAATTGTAACTATCTCGCCATATGTTTCAAATGTTATTGTTTGGCCAGGTGTTGCGATTATCCTTTTAATAATGCTGTGTTTGGTTGTTGTGTATGAGTCGTTAACGATGATAATGTCTTTATATTCAAGAGAGGAGTATAATCGCTCATAATAGACTGTGTCTGTTTGTTTCTCGCCGTATGCCCCAGAGGCAGATGTGTTAATGCTTGGAAGCATGCTATATCCAACAACAGAAATTGGTTTGAAAATACATTGAAAAACAAAAGTGAAAATTAAAAAACAAACGCCAAAAACCGCCATAACAACAATAAAAAAGTTTGGGCTGAAACCAGTCTCGAAAGGACTTGCGTTGCTTTTTTCAGGCAAAAGTTCGTCAGCAGACTCGAATTTTGCGTTTTTTTGATCTTCGTTTTCCATTTTATGCAAATATTATAGCATAGTTATGTTTGTTTGACAAAACAAATAGCCTCTCAAAAGCAACACCTAAAAAGAAAAACGACGGAATTTGTTAAATACATTGTTATTATTGTTAATATCTATCCAAATAAAATTTATTGTTTTATAAGCATTTATGTGTTAAAATATAAATATGAAGCTAGATTTTATTCTTGGCGATACTATCAGTTGTGCAACTGTTGGTGCAATTGAGGAAATTTCAAAACTTGCGGAAGACAAACAAAAGCAAGTTGTTGTTTTGGTTCCAGAAAATTGCAGTTTGATGGTTGAGAAACTTGTTCTTGAAAAGTGTGGTGCAACTTCAAATATAAGGGTGTATTCATTTGTCAGACTTCTTGAGAAAGTTGACAATTCAAAAAGAGATAAATATATTTCAAAAGAAAATGCCATTTTGATTATAAAGAAGATTGTTCTTGACAATTTTTCAAAGTTGGTTTGTTTCAAAAAAAGTGCAAAGTCAATTGGTTTTGCAGAAATGATATACGAAACTATTGAGCAGTTTAAGGCTAGCAGGGTTTCGGCGTATGATATTGAGCAAATTGAAAAGACCTTACCTCCAAGGCTTAAAATTAAAATGCAGGATATTCTTTTGATTTATAAAGAATATGAGAAATTTATTGGTGAAGCTTATTTGGATAATTGCGACAAGTTGCAATATCTTAATGACACGATTTTGAATTCAGATTTTCTTAATGATAGTTATGTTTATGTTGTTGGTTTTGATAACCTGACAAGTCAGGGTGCTGAATTTATTGCAACGCTTTCAAAGATTTCGCTTGGTGTTAAAGTTGCTTGCAGTTACATTCAAAACGATGGTTCAAAAACTCTTATAAGCGACAATGAGATGTTTGAAAAACTCAAAGGCATTGCCGATAAATATGGAATAATATATAACCCAAAAGTTGTTAATACCAGCAGAAAACCCGTTTTTCAGCACTTAGCAAAAAACCTTTTTTCATACCCATATAAAACAATGGAAAATGATGGAAGTATTAAATTATATGAGGGGCTTAATCCACGTGATGAAGTTGCCTTTGTTTGCTCACAGATATTAACAGATATTGAAACTAAAAAAATGTTGCCACAAGAAATTGCCATTGTTTGCAATGATATTGGAACATATGAAAGTTTTCTCAAAACTGAACTTGGGGATAGGGCACTGCCTTATTATATAAATAAGCAACATAGCCTTGTTTCCCATCCACTTGTTAAACTTGTTTTGAAGTTTTTTGATTGCTATAGAAAAGGATATGATGCCAGTGACGTTTTGGAATTAGGGAAAAACATTCTTCTTGAGCATGGTGCAGATTTTGATTTGTTTGAAAACTATTGCCTTAAACATGGTGTTTCAAGAATGGGGTTTTTTAAGCCTTTTGAATATGAAATGCAATCTCAAAATTTTGCAAAAATTGAGGGGTTAAGAGTAAAATTTGCAAAAAAATTGCAATATTTTGACAATTTGGTCAAAAATGCCAGGCTTGCAAGAGATTATGTCGTGAGCATAAAAAAGCTGTTTGAAATGCTGAATATTAAGACGAACATGAATGCTTTATACGATGTTTGCGTTAGCCTTGATCCAGAAAGTGCTGAAATAACACGGCAGGCATTTGATAAGCTTGCGGGCATCTTAGATGGGGTTGATAAATTCCTTGGAGACTGTGAATGTTCAGTTGATGATTTTTATGGCATTCTTTCAAGTGGTGCAGAGGCTGTTTCAATTTCATGTTTGCCTCTTTTCCTTTCAAGCATCTCCATAACGTCTGATATTCTTTCAATTAGTCCGCGCACAAAAAGCGTTTATATTCTTGGCGCGCTTGATGGGGTTGTTCCATTAAGGCAAGATGATTGTGGAATTATTGTTGACAGCGAAATTGGAAGTTTGAGTGAAACTATAGAGAAGAAAATTGAGCCAACAATAAGAGCGGTTAATAAAAGGGAAAGGTTTAAGATATATAATCTTTTGCTTGTTCCAACAGATAAAATAGTTTTGTCTTATCCCGCTTTTAGCGTTAAGGGGGAAGAGAGCAAGCCATCAAGTTTGATAGCGTCTATTGGTAAGCTGTTTACTGAAAACGGCAAACAGATGGCTGTATCAAATAGTGCTTCAGAGTTTGGCGGGAATGCGCAGAGCCTAGATTTTGGTGCAATAAGAGTCGCAGAAAAAACATTGATTGAGATGATGCAAAACGCAAAGGAGCAAAAATATGTAAACTATACACTAATGAATACCATATATTTTGCAATCAAAGATTTTTTGTCTCCAGAAGCACGGCGTATTATTGATAACTTTAATATTGAACCAGAAGCGGAAACCTTGCATGATGCTGAGGGCCTATTTTTTGCGAATAAAAATGTCAGCATAAGTGAACTTGAAAAATACTTTGCTTGCCCATTGGCGCATTTTTTGGTGTATGGGCTTGGGGCAAAAGAGAAAGAACGGGGAACGGTTAGGGCGCTTGATGTTGGAAATATTCTGCATCTTGTTGCTGAGAAGTTTGTTAAAATTATTAACACTATCAACACACAAAACTTGAAAAAAACCGTTGAAAGAATTTTGAATGATGCAATTGCTGAGCTTGAAATTCCTTCAAAAAACAACGCACTTGTTCTTAATTTAATTTCTGGTGAGGCGCAAAGATTGTGTGCGTTTTTACTTGAAGAAAAAAACAACTCGGATTTTGTTAGTGAGGCAACGGAACTTCCTTTTGGAAGGGGAGAAAAAGCTGTTTCGTTTAGAAATGGGATTAAACTTGTTGGAAAGATTGACCGCGTTGATGTTTATGGTGATTATGTTAAGGTTATTGATTATAAAACAGGAGATGTTGACATAGGACCTGAAGATGTGTATTTTGGCAGAAAGATTCAGTTGATTTCATATCTCTTGGCAATTGATAATTATCGCAAACTTAAAAATGTTGCTGTTTTGTATTTCCCAATTCATAATAAGTTTGCAGACAGCAAGAGGAATGCTGAGTTCATGTTTAGGAACAATGGCCTTGTTGTTGATGACATGAACGTTATAAGATCAATTGATAAGAGTCTTTCGCTTGAAAACCCTCAAAGTAAGATTTTGAAAGTTGAGCTTAAAACTAATAAGGATGCTTTGAAGGAGGGCGTTTTGCAACTTAAAAATAGTAGCAATTTGGTTTCGTATGACACTCTTGAAGGCCTTAAAAAATATGTCTATAACCTCAGTGATAATGCAATCGGAGAGATTTTGGATGGATATATAACCCCAACGCCTATTCTTAGAAATGGCGTTGTTTGTTGCAAATATTGTCCAATGGCACAGACGTGTGGGGTTAAGGAGCTTGGGCTTGATGGCGGAAGGCCAATGCTAAAGAATATAACAAATGAAGATATTGCGCAGGTGAAATATGAGTAAGTGGACTAAATCGCAAGAGTTTGCAATAAAAAAGCGTGATGAAAACCTGCTTGTTTCAGCGGGGGCTGGAAGTGGAAAAACCTCGGTTATGATTGCGAGGATTGTTGATCTTGTTTCAAAAGAAAAAGTTCCAATTGAAAACTTTTTGGTTGTAACATTCACTCGCGCCTCTGCAACTGACATGAAAAACAAGCTTATAAGCGAACTTGAGAAAATGCAAGATGACGCTTTTGTTTTGGAGCAAATTGAAAATGTTGGAACGAGCGATGTTAGCAGCTTGCACAGTTTTTGTGCAAGGCTTCTCAAAACTTATTTTTACCAGATAGGACTAGACCCATCTTTTGTTGTTCTTGACGAAGTTGAAATGAAGGCCATAAGCAATAAGGCGCTTGGAAAACTTATGGAAGAATCGGCAAATAATGGCGATGCAGAGATGTTTGAGCTTGCTGACGTTCTAAATAAAAATAGAAATGAGGACGGGTTTGGAGAGGCTATTGTTAAATTTAGTGAATTTCTAAAAAGCCTTAATGATCCGCAAAGTTGGTTTGATGATTGTATTGAAAAATGTTATTGTTCAAATTTGGAAAAAAATATTTGTGCAAGAATCTTAAATGATAAAGCGGTTGCAATTTTTGAAAGGTATATGCACAGTTTTAATGCCTTTGCTAAACAAATTGCAGATTTTGATGATAAACCGCTGCTAAAATATGTTGAAAACCTACAATTTATTGCAAATTTGGTGTCGCAAAGCAGTTCAATACGTTGCAATTTTGATAATTTAATGGGTATTTTAGACTTCGGGAGGATGCCAAGCAAGGTTGCAAACGAACTTGTTGATATAAAAGAACAAATTAAGCGCTGTAAAGATGCTTTCCAGAGAAATATAAGCGATCTAAAAAAAGCGTGGGGACAAGAAAATTTTGACACCCTTGTTGCTGATATAGAGATAAATAAAAGGCGCGTAATAACACTCAAACGTTTAGCATTGAGATATGATGAACTTTTGAGCGAACAAAAGAGCATGAAAGGCGGCTTAGACTATAATGATTTGGAGATATGCACGCTGAAATTGCTTGAAAATGAAAGCGTTGTTAATGCTCTTAAGGAGCAATATAAATATATCTTTGTTGATGAGTATCAAGATATAAGCCCAATTCAGGAAAAAATTATTCAAACCATTGCCGGAAAAGATAATAGGTTTATGGTAGGTGATATTAAGCAGAGTATCTATAGGTTCAGACTTTGTGATCCAGACATTTTTCTTGCAAAATACAATCAATATAAGGCAGGGAGTGGGCTTGCGGAGGCGGTTGATCTTAACGAAAACTTCAGGAGCCATTATAAGATACTGGATTTTTGTAACTTTATTTTCTCAAAATGCTACACTAAGAGTTTTGGTGGCCTTAGTTATGAAGTGAATGGTAAAATGGTTTTTGGCCCTGAGCAAAAATGGGAAAACCAAGCAGGGGGGAATACTGTTGGTGTGTATTTTAACGACACAACCAGCCTCAAAGCAAAAGAAGACATAGAGGAAAAAGACCTTACGCTTTATAGCGTTAAGAATCACGAATATGTTGACACCAATGACATTGGCGTTGCGAAGGCTGAGGCGAGCGTTATATACAACAAAATTTCAGAACTCGTTGGAACAAAGATTTATGACGTTAAGCAAGGAAGGCTGAGGCCTCTTAAGTTTAGTGATTTTGTTGTTTTGTTGGCGTCACGTGGGCCATATTTAAGGGATTTTGTTAAAGCGCTTAAAGACCTTGGAGTCCCAGTTGCAAGCGATTATAGTGAAGATGTTTTGCAGGATGATGACATACTCGCAATTCTTAACCTTTTGAAGATAGTGGACAATATGGCGGACGACTATTCACTTATTAGTGTTATGGTTTCTAAACTGTTTGCGTTTAGTTATAATGAGCTTGCAGAAATAAAAAGGCATTTTCAAAAAACGCAATATTTTTATGAAATATTTGTTAATTTTGACAAAAATTGCAACATTTCGCAAAAGTTAAAAGCAAAAGTTGTTGATTTTTTACAAAAAATTGCAGTTTTGAAAAAATATAGCCAGATTATGCCCGTAAATCTGCTAATGGAGAAGGTTAAGCAGATGTTCAATATTGAGCTATTGTTGCTTGCTAGTGCAGACAGAATTCAGAAGAAACAAAGATTTGCAAGATTTGAGCAGACTTTTGGTGAGATTAGTCTTGCAGAATATTTGCAGAATCTTGAGAACTCAAGCATAACATGTGAAGCGGTCCCGGAGGGGGATGCCGTTAGAGTTATGACCATTCATGGTTCAAAGGGGCTAGAGTTTCCTGTTGTGTTTGTTGCTAATTGTGGTAAACAATTTAGTGGTGAAAGTTGGAAAAGTGACTTATTGTTTAGCAAGGATTATGGCGTTGGGCTTAAGTTTTACGATAAGGATTTTAGGTATAAAACTGAAAACCTTGTTCGTTCGGCAATAAGGATTGTTGAGGAGTATAAAACAAAAGAAGAGCAACTCAGGTTGTTTTATGTTGCCCTGACTAGGGCAGTCAACTACCTTTTTGTTATTGCAAGTGGCGAGGCTGATGAGGTTGAGAACTATTATCCAAATGAATATGCGCGCAGTTTTCTTGATTGGCTTGCTCCTGCAATTTTGGATAAGTTTGATGGCAAAAACAGTCTTAAAAACATTGCCGACGTTAAGATCTATGATGCAAAATCTGTTGTTGATAGGTTCTGCAAAAAAGAGGCTGCTCAGGTTTTGTTTTCTGAAAAAAATGAAGAAAAAATTGATAAACTACAAAAATATTACAAAAAGCAACTAGAAAATCGTGGTGAAAAATACCCCGCTAAAACAAGTGTAACCAGACTTAACCAGCAAGAAGAGCAGGTTGTTCCTGTTTTGTTTGATGAAAATGAAAAGGGGTTTAGCGCTGATTTGGGAACGGCTTATCACAAGGTTTTGCAATATGCAAATTTTAGTGAACAAAACCTGGATGATGTAAACAATCTGGTGTCTAAATTGCAAAAAGATTGCAAAATTGACAACAATTTAGCAAAAAGCATAGACGGGTGTGTTGTTTTGAAAGCCATAAAAACCATGGCTTCAATCATTAGAAGTGGGGATGCGGTTCATAGGGAACAAGAGTTTTTGCTTGCTTACGATCCTCTAACAAAGTCAGTTTCAACAGGTGGTGAGTTTATGGTTGTTCAGGGCGTTTGTGACTTGGTTATAGAAAGAGATAAAGACATAGTCATAGTTGACTATAAGTTGTCAGGAAAAAATGCTGGGCAACTTAAAGAAACCTATGCCGAGCAACTAAGACTCTATGCTATTGCCATGGAAAAGGCCTTTGGGAAAAAGGTTTCAGAAAAATATATTCTCAAACTTTCAACTAGCGAGTTGGTTGCCGTTTAGAATCAAAATTCAATAAAAATGCACAAATCATTTTTATTTTTGCACAATTTTGTGGTAATATTTATTTGGGAGTGTTTATTATGTTTGATTATATCAAAACCGCATATAACCTCGTTGTTGGGCTACTGACCGAAAATGTTTTGATTATTTCTTCGGTTGTTTTGCTTTTTCTGTTGTTTTTATGGATAGTTTTGTCTTTGGCTGTTTGCAACGAGCTTAGGATTGTTAAGTATTCAAAAAAGATGTTTAAGCTTCTTGAACAGGCAAGGGTGAACACTGATGAAAACCCAATGCTTTATGAACTAGTTGGAAAAATGCCTGAACAATTCAGAAGGCAGTTTAGAATTTGGCAATATAAAGGCGGTCTTCCTGGGGATTATTTTACGCAACAAGTTTGTGTTGACACGACAATATATAGTGGGCTTTATAGGCAGAACCGAACTATTATGAGCTGGGCAATAAGAGTTTGTGTTGTGTTGCAACTTATTTTGAGTTTGGGAATATTAAGCACGGAAAGCGCAATCACTGGGCTGGTGCTTGGGCAGGCGCTGATTGTTCCAATGCTGACTTGCTTGCTTTTGGAAATTGAGTTTTTTGTTTACACTTCAATCAGGCAATACTACTATAAACTTGCGGTTGAAAAATTCAACAACCTTGTTGATCTTTTGAACGAAAAATATGAAAATGGCGAAATAGATTTTCCAAACAAGGGAAAAGCGAAATGCTTTGATTGTGAGCAAAATGATTATGATTTTGA
The DNA here is from genome assembly GCA_017444895.1 of Clostridia bacterium. Taxonomy (GTDB): domain Bacteria; phylum Bacillota; class Clostridia; order Christensenellales; family UBA1242; genus UMGS2070. Next base: position 14,097 of record JAFSVR010000030.1, on the reverse strand, counting down.
GGATGAAGATATGATTGATGATGAAACAAAGCGGGGCAGGGGAAGGCCAAGAAAAAGCGCCGAAGAAAAAGAGGCAGAAGGCAGAATTGAAAATGATGCAGATTTTGCAAGAGCCATTTCAAGAGCGGAGAAATTAATGTCTAGGCTTCATAATAAAGATTTAAGCGATAGCCAAATCAGAAGAACGAACAAGGAACTTGGCGAGATTATGGCAAAAATGAGCGAATATAAAAGGAGAAATAAATAATGAGAAAAAATAGAGTTGTTATAACGAAAACAATGTCAATAGATAAGGTTTTGAACCTTGATGAAAATGTTGCACCAATTCTTTTGGGCTTTGGGCTTCATTGCCTTGGTTGCCCAATGAGCAGGGCAGAAAGCCTTGAAGAGGCATGCATGGTTCATGGTGCAGATGCTGATTTACTTGTTGAAAAACTCAATGAATATTTTAATGGCACACAAAAGTAACGGCTTGGCCGTTATTTTTTATGCAATTTGATTGAAAAGTTCAAAATATGTGGTATAATATGGCATCAAAACTATAAGGAAGAGATTATGATAGACCTAAATTCAATTGAACCTTCAAACTTTATTGAAGAAGAAATTTTAGATGATCTTAAAGCCGGAAGAAGCAAAGAGGTTATAACTCGTTGCCCACCAGAACCAAGTGGATATTGGCATATTGGGCATTGCAAGGCGTGGATTATTGACTTTGAAACCGCCATTAAGTTTGGGGGATACACCTATCTTAGAATGGACGACACCAATCCAAGCCGAGAGCAGGGTGAATTCGCAGATAGTTATATGGCTGATCTTGCATGGCTTGGCTACACTCCTAAAAAGATGATATTTGCTAGCGAGGCATATTTTGATAAGATTTATGCAATCGCTGAGGAAATGATTAAAAAGGGTTATGCCTATGTTGATGAGCTCAGCCAAGAAGAGCAACTCAAAATGAAAGGAACGCTTACTAGCCCTGGGCAAAATAGCCCATATAGAGATAGACCAGCAAGTGAGAGCCTTGATCTTTTCAGGCGCATGAAAAAGGGCGAGTTTCCTGACGGAAGTTTGACGCTTAGAGCAAAGATTGATATGGCTCATCCAAATATTTTGATGCGTGATCCAATAATGTATAAGATCAGCCGGGAGCATCATTATAAAACGGGCGATAAATGGTGCATTTATCCAATCTATGATTTTGCTCATCCAATGGAAGATGCCTTAGAGGGCGTAACATATAGCCTTTGTGATATAACGTTCAGGGTTCACAGAGAACTTTATGAGTGGTTTATTGATCACGGTTGGAACAAGCCTTATGCTCCAAAGCAACGTGAATTCTCAACGCTCAATCTTGAAAATGTTTTGCTGGGGAAAAGATATCTCAAGCAACTTGTTAACTCTGGCAAAGTTATGGGTTGGGATGATCCTCGATTTATGACCATTGTTGGAATGAGAAGAAGGGGATACACTGCCCAGGGAATCAAAGATTTTGTTAAGAGTGTTGGGGTTGTTGCAAGCGAAAGCACACTTCCATTCTCAGCACTTGAATACCACATAAGAAACGACCTTAACAAGATCGCAACAAGAGCGATGGTTGTTCTTGATCCGCTTAAAGTTATCATCACCAATTTTGAGGGTGAAAATGAAGATGTGTTGATTGACAACAATCCTAATATTGAAAACGCGGGCGCGCACACGGCGAAGTTCGGGCGTACAATATATATTGAAAAAGAAGATTTCTCGCTTGATCCACCACCAAAGTATAATAGGCTAACCGAGGGGGGCATCGTTAGGCTTAAAGGTGCTTACATCATCAAATGCAACAAGGCTGTTATGGACAAAAATGGAGAGATTGACCATCTTGAATGTGAGTATATCAAAGAAAGCAGAAGCGGGGATGACACCAGCGGGCTTAAACCAAAAGGAACGATACATTTTGTTTGTGAAGGTGGGATGTTCAAGATTAAAATAAGGAACTTCAAAAACCTCACAAAAGCAGAATATCTCTGGCCAAGCAAGGCGCTTAGCGAGGGTGTTTCAATTGACGAAATATTGGAGCCAAATTCAATGGAAGAAACAGATGCTTTTGCTGAAGATTACTTAAAAACCGCAAAGCCGGAAGATAAATTCCAGTTTATGCGCAAAGGCTATTATTGCATGGACAAAGATAGCACAAAAGATTGCTACGTTTTTAACCATACGATTTCATTGAAAGACAGCTATAAAGTTCAAAAATAAAAGTTAACAAAACAAAAAAGAAAAGTGCTGGCATTGCCGGTGCTTTTTTATTTATAAAAATATTTTGAGAAATTTTCAAAAACCACTTGACACACGGCCCCGGGTTAAGTATAATTATCTCGCTATACCATGGGGTGAAGTCGGAAGTTACTATCATATTTGGCTGGTTTGATAGATAATTTCGGCTGACAAGTGTGCTGGCAAGACCAGTGCGACAGCATCTGCCTTAATTGTGTTTCGCTGTATAGTGCGCGGGGCAGTGGGGCTGGAAATTTATGGAGGAAATTAAATGGCAACACAAAAAATGAGAATTAACTTGAAAGCATATGACCATGAACTTGTTGACAGTGCGGCAGCAAGAATTGTGGAAACTGCTAAGAAGGCAGGCGCCAAGGTTTCGGGTCCTATCCCAATGCCTACCGAGAAAGAAGTGGTAACGATTCTTCGTTCACCACACAAACATAAGGACTCTCGTGAACAATTCGAAATTAGAACACATAAAAGGTTAATTGATATCTACAATCCATCTTCAAAAACCGTTGACTCGCTTATGAAGATTGACCTTCCAGCAGGCGTTGATATCAAGATTAAGTTATAGGAGGAAGATGAGTGATGAAAAGCGCAATATTAGGCAAAAAGATTGGCATGTCGCAAATCTTCACAACAGCCGGAGTTGTTGTTCCTGTAACTGTTGTTGAGGCTGGTCCATGCGTGGTTAGCCAAATCAAAACAAATGAAAAAGATGGCTATGAAGCAGTTCAACTTGCTTTTGTTGATGCAAAAGAAAGCAGACTGACAAAGGCAGAAGTTGGTCACCTTAAGAAAGCAAACGTATCACCAAAGAAATACCTTAAAGAGTTTAAGATTTCAGCCGAAGGACTCAACTTGGGTAGCGAAATTAAGTGCGATGTGTTTAAGGCAGGGGATCTTGTTGATGTTTCTGGCTACACAAAGGGTAAAGGTTTCTCTGGATCAATCAAGCGTTGGAACGCTCATCGCCTTCCAATGACACATGGTGCTGGTCCAGTTCATAGGGAGCCAGGTTCGCTTTCTGCGAACTCAACACCATCAAGAGTTTTCAAAAACAGAAAACTTCCAGGGCAATATGGTAATGAGAAAGTTACCATTCAAAACCTTGAAATTGCAAAAGTCGACGTTGAGCGTAACCTTCTTTTGGTTAAGGGTGCAATCCCAGGAGCTAAGGGAAGCGTGGTTACAATCTCTAGTGCTGTTAAGGCTAACTAATTTAGGAGACAATGATTATGCAAACCAAAGTTGTTAATAAACTAGGCGAAGAAGTTGGCAAGGTTACATTAAATGACAAAGTGTTTGGGGCTGCTTATAATGAAGCTCTCATTCACCAAGTTATCGTTGCATACTTAGCAAATGGTCGTCAAGGAACAAAGAGCACACTCACAAGAAGTGAAGTTCGCGGTGGCGGAAGAAAACCTTGGAGACAAAAAGGAACGGGCAACGCTCGTCAAGGTTCTATTCGTGCACCACAATGGATCAAGGGTGGGGTTGTATTTGCTCCAAAGCCAAGAGATTTTTCTAAGAAAGTTAACAAGCAAATGAAGCAAGGTGCATTTGTTAGCGCACTTAGCCAGCAAGCAAAAGATAAGAACATCATTGTTATTGATGAGCTTACAATGGAAAAACCAAGCACAAAAGAGTTCAAACAAATTCTTGCAAACATTAAAGCAGACAAGAGAATTTTGGTTGTTACCGAAGAGAACAATGAAAATGTTTACTTGAGCGCAAGAAATATGGATAAAGTTGCGGTTACTCCTGCTAGTCTTGCTTGCACCTATGATGTTGCTGTTGCAGACAAAATCGTTATGACGAAATCTGCACTCAAAAATATTGAGGAGGCAAACAAATAATGACTAATCAAGATATCATCTTAAAACCGGTTTTGAGCGAAAAGACTTATGCTGATATTCCTAATAAGAAATACACATTCAAAGTTCTTAAGAGCGCAAACAAAACCCAAATTAAACAAGCAGTTGAAAACATTTTTGGCGTTAAAGTTGAAAGTGTTAACGTTGCTAATGTTTATGGAAAAATCAAAAAACAAGGAAAATATGAGGGCCTGACGGGAGGCTATAAGAGAGCAGTTGTTCAGCTGACAAAAGATAGCAAAACAATCCCATTCTTCGATAGCCTTTCATAATAAATAGGAGAAATAATAATTATGGCACTTAAAAATTATAAGCCGATAACCGCCGGAACAAGATTCAGAAGAGCTCCATCGTTTGCAGAAGTAACGACAGACGCTCCAGAAAAATCTCTTCTTGAAACAAAGAAGAAATCAGGCGGACGCAACTCTTATGGCAGACTCACAGTTCGTCATATTGGTGGCGGAAACCGTCAAAAATATCGTGTTATTGATTTCAAACGCGATAAAGATGATGTTCCAGCAAAAGTTGCTTCTATTGAATATGATCCAAATAGAAGCGCATACATTGCTCTTCTTCACTATGCTGATGGTGAAAAGAGATATATTCTTGCCCCAATTGGCCTTAACGTTGGCGACACCGTTATGAGCGGGGTTAATGCAGAAATCAAAGCAGGCAACACTCTTCCTCTTGACGTTATTCCAGTTGGTTCTGTTGTTCACAACATTGAATTCCAACCAGGGCGTGGCGGAAAGATTGCAAGAAGCGCCGGCATCAGCGCACAATACATGGCAAAAGAGGGCAAATATGCAACTCTTAGAATGCCAAGCGGTGAAATGAGAAAAGTTCTTCTCACTTGCCGTGCAACAATCGGCCAAGTTGGAAACGTTGAGCATGAAATCGTTTCTCTTGGAAAGGCAGGCCGTGTTCGTCATATGGGAACAAGACCAACCGTTCGTGGTTCAGTTATGAACCCAGTTGATCACCCACATGGTGGTGGTGAAGGTAAGTCACCAGTTGGACACCCAGGTCCAGTTACTCCTTGGGGTAAACCTGCAATGGGCTATAAGACTAGAAAGAAGAAAAATCAGTCTAACAAATTTATGGTAAAGAGAATTAACTAGGAGGCAAAGGATAATGAGTAGAAGTGTTAAAAAAGGTCCTTATATTGCTGAAAGCTTGCTTAAAAAAGTTAATGAACTTAATAGCAAGAACGAGAAAAAAGTTATCAAAACATGGTCTCGTTCATCAACCATTTGCCCTGAGATGGTAGGACACACAATCGGGGTTCATGATGGCAGAAAGCATGTTCCTGTTTATATCACAAGTGAAATGGTTGGCTATAAACTTGGTGAATTTGCCCCAACAAGAACTTTCAAAGGTCATAAGGGTGCAAGCACAACGGCCAAGGGAGGCAAATAATGGCAACTAGAATGAGAGAAAAGAGCGCTGCAAGAAAAGAAAACGCTGAAAAGAAAGCTGTTGCAGTTGCAAAATATCAAAGAATCAGCCCAAGCAAAGTTAGAATTGTTCTTAACGTTATTCGTGGGCAAAAATATGAAGATGCTGTGGCAATCTTAAAGAATATGCCAAACAGCGGTGCAGAATATGCACTTAAAGTGCTTGAAAGCGCAGGCGCTAATGCAGAAAACAACCTTGGACTTAACAAGGCAGACTTGATCGTTAGCGAGTGCTATGCAGATGGTGGTCCAATCCTTAAAAGATTCCAACCAGTAAGCAAGGGTAGAGCACATTCAATTAAGAAAAGGACTTGCCACATCACAATCAAACTTGATGTGGAAAATAACTAGGAGGCAGAGATGGGACAAAAAGTTAATCCACACGGACTTAGAGTTGGCGTTAACGCAGGCTGGGAAAGCCAGTGGTATGCTGATAACAAAAACTTTTCTAAATTCTTGCTTGAAGACAAGAAAATCCGTGATTTTATCAAAGAAAACTATAAAAACTATGGCATCTCTAAAATTGCCATTGATAGAGCCGAAAACAAAATTGTTGTTTCAGTTCACACCTCTAGACCTGGTTTAGTTATCGGTCAAAAGGGCGCAGGGGTTGAAACTCTTAAAGCCCAGATCGCAAAACTTACTGAGAACAAAAATGTTATTATCAATGTTATGGAAATCAAATCTCCAGACTTTGATGCTCAGCTTGTTGCTGAAAGCATTGCAAGCCAACTTGAAAATCGTGTTGGTTTCAGACGTGCAATGAAGCAAGCTCTTAACCGCTGCACAAAAGCAGGTGTTAAGGGAATTAAGATTATGGTTGGTGGTCGTCTTGATGGTGCAGAAATTGCTCGTAGCGAACACTACCAAGAGGGTTCTCTTCCTCTTCAAACTTTAAGAGCAGACATTGACTATGGATTTGCTGAAGCTCATGTTTACGGCAAACTTGGTGTTAAGGTTTGGATTTATAAGGGCGAAATCCTTGGAAAGAAAACTCTAACAAACACTCAAGGAGGAAACACTCATGTTGATGCCTAAAAGAGTTAAAAGAAGAAAACAACAACGTGGAAGAATGACCGGCAAGGCAACTCGTGGAAACAAGATTTGCCACGGAGATTTCGCTATTGTTGCTCAAGAGCCATGCTGGATAACCTCAAATCAAATTGAGGCTGCCCGTATTGCTATGACGAGATACACAAAGCGTGGTGGAAAGGTTTATATCAACATTTTCCCACACAAGCCAGTATCTAAAAAGCCAGCTGAAACAAGAATGGGTTCTGGTAAAGGTTCACCTGAATATTGGGTAGCCGTTGTTAAGCCAGGCAGAGTTCTTTTTGAGATGGGTGAGGTTAAAGACGAGGTTGCTATGGAGGCTATGAGGCTTGCCTCATATAAACTCCCTTGCAAAGTTAAAATTGTTAAGAAGGCAGACCTTGAACAACCAGAGCAAACAGAAAACAAGGAGGATAAGGCATAATGAACGCAAAAGAACTATCTAGTTTAACGGATAATGAACTTGCAGACAAACTTTCAAGCTTGAAGCAAGAATTATTCAACCTTAGATTCTCTCTCGCAACCGGAAATTTGTCTAATCCACTTGCAATCAATGTTTGCAAGAAGAACATTGCAAAGGTTAAAACCGTAATTCGTGAAAGAGAATTAGGGATCGCTAAAAGTCAACCTGCAAAAACAGAAAAAACTAAGAAGGCGAGAGGTTAATCACTATGGCAAACACAGAACAAAGAAGTGAAAGAAAAACCAGAATTGGTGTTGTTTCAAGCAACAAAATGGATAAGACCATAACCGTTGAAGTTAAAGACAAGGTGAAACACCCAATCTATAAAAAGACAATCAACAAGACAACGAAACTTAAAGCTCATGATGAGAAAAATGAATGCGATATTGGCGACACTGTTGAAATCGCTGAAACTCGTCCACTCAGCCGTGATAAGAGATGGCGTCTTGTTAGAATTGTTGAGAAAGTGAAATAACAGGCAAGGAGAGAAGAATATGATACAACCACAAACAAGATTAAAGGTTGCTGATAACACTGGTGCAAAAGAACTTATGTGCATCCAGGTTGTTGGTGGATCTTTCAGAAGAAGTGGCAACATTGGCGATGTTATTGTTGCATCTGTTAAAAGTGCAATTCCTGGCGGAACTGTTAAGAAGGGTGATGTTGTTAAGGCTGTTATCGTTAGAACTGTTAAGGGAATCAAAAGAAATGATGGTTCACACATTAAGTTCGACGACAACGCTGCCGTTATCATCGACAACCAGAAACAACCAAGAGGAACTCGTATTTTTGGACCAATTGCGCGTGAACTTCGTGATAAAGATTATATGAAGATTATCTCACTTGCGCCTGAGGTTATTTAGGAGGAAGATTTAAGATGAAAAGTATTAGTGTTAAATCTGGAGATAATGTTGTTATAATTGCAGGCAAAGATAAAGGCAAAACTGGCAAGGTTATGGCTGTTAGCCCAAGCCAAGCAAAAGTTATTGTTGAAGGCGTTAATATTGTTAGTCGCCATACCAAACCAAGAAGCGCTCAAGATCAAGGCGGAATCATTAAGCATGAAGCTCCAATCAGCGTTTCAAATGTTATGGTAATTTGCCCAAAATGTGGCAAGGCAACACGTGTTTACCACAAAGAAGTTGAAGGCAAAATGGTTAGAGTTTGCAAATGCGGAGAAGTTCTAGACAAGAAATACGTCAAGGCAGATGCAAAGAAAGAAAAAGTAGCCAAGAAGGCCGAAGAAAAAGCTGAAGATAAGAAAGCAGAAGCAAAAGAAGCTCCTGCAAAGAAAACAACAGCAAAAAAGACTACTGCAAAAGCAGAAGATAAAATTGTTGCAACAAAAGCAAACAAAACTGCAAGCAAGCCAGTAGCAAGAAAATCTAAGAAGGATGTTTAGGTGGCGATATGGAAAACAGACTTAAAGAAAGATATACAAAAGATGTTGTTCCAGCTCTTATTAAAGAGTATGGCTATAAAAACATCAATGAGGTTCCTAAGCTTGAAAAAATTGTTCTTAACATGGGCTTAGGAGATGTTAAGGATAACAGCAAATCATTCAACCTCGCTGTTGAAGAACTTGCAGTTATCTCTGGTCAAAAACCAGTTGTGACCAATGCTAAAAAATCAGTTGCTAACTTTAAGGTTAGGGAAGGGATGAAGATTGGTGCAAAAGTTACTTTAAGAGGAACAAGAATGTATGAATTTATGGATAAGTTCATCAGTATTGCTCTTCCTAGAGTTAGAGACTTCAGGGGCGTTAGCCCAACCGCTTTTGATGGCCGTGGAAACTATTCTTATGGCGTTAAAGAGCAGTTGATTTTCCCAGAAATTGTTTATGACAAGATTGAGAAGATCAGAGGTTTTGACATCTGCTTCGTTACAACCGCAAAAACTGATGATGAAGCAAGAAGCTTATTAAAACTTATGGGAATGCCATTTAAGGCATAGTGCAAGGAGGAGAAGAGAAATATGGCAAAGACAGCATTAAAGAATAAACAACAAAAAGCTCAAAAGTTTTCTACTAGAGAATACACTCGTTGCACAATGTGCGGACGTCCTCATGCAGTTTTAAGAAAATATGGAATTTGCAGAGTTTGCTTCAGGGAACTTGCATATAAAGGCGAAATCCCTGGCGCAAAGAAGGCAAGTTGGTAAGGAGGAAGAAAGATGAGTGTTATTGTTACTGATCCAATTGCAGATATGTTAACAAGAATAAGAAATGCCCAAACAACAAGAAAGGCAAATGTTCTTGTTCCACTTTCAGCAATGAAACAATCAATCGCAGAGATTCTTAAAGAAGAAGGCTTTATCGCTGGTTATGAAGTTGCTGGCGAGGGCGCAATGAAGAATATTGTTATCACTCTTAAATATGGTGCAAAAGGGCAGAAGGTTATCTCTGGTCTTAAAAGAATTTCAACTCCTGGCCTTCGTGTTTACGCAAACGCACAGGATCTTCCAAAAGTTTTGGGAGGCCTTGGAATTGCGATAATTTCGACATCTAAGGGTGTTATGACAGACAGAGCAGCTAGAAAAGAAAACGTTGGTGGCGAAGTTCTCGCCTACATTTGGTAAGGAGGGAAGGAAAGATGAGTAGAATTGGAAAAATGCCTATTATTCTTCCTGCAAACGTAACTCTTGACCAAACAACAGAAGGCGACGTTATCGTTACAGGCCCAAAAGGCACATTAAGACAATGGGTTGACAGTTGTATCACAATTTCGCAAAACGAACTTGATGGTAAGAAAGTTGTAACCTTAACAAGAAATAGTGATCAAAAAGAAGTTAGGTCTAAGCATGGCTTATATAGAGCGCTTCTTGCCAATATGGTTAAGGGCGTAACAGAAGGCTATTCAAAGAACCTTACTGTTAACGGAATTGGTTATAAATTGGCTGTTTCAGGAAACAAACTGACAATGAACCTTGGTTTAAGCCATCCTGTTAATGTTGAAATCCCAAAGGGAATCACCGTTTCTCTTCCATCTGCAACCGAAATTAAGGTGGAAGGAATTGACAAAACTTTCGTTGGTCAATTTGCAGCAGATATCAAGGCAATCAAGCCAATCGAGCCATATCATGGCTACGGCATTAGGTATTCAGATGAACAAGTTCATTTGAAAGAAATTAAAAAGGCCGGCAAGAAGAAATAAGGAGTAGGAAGTTATGATTAATAGGATAAATAAGAATCAAGTTAGAGCTAAGAAACATGACAGAATCAGAAACACGCTTTCTGGAACAGCAGACAGACCTAGACTTAATGTTTATCGTTCAACTTCTCACATCTATGCTCAAATTATTGACGATGAAAGCGGAAAAACGCTCGCTAGTTCATCAACTCTTGATAAGACGCTTGCTGAAAAGTTAGCAGGGCTTAATAAAAAGCAACAAGCTGAACTTGTTGGAAAAGATATTGCCAAGAAAGCCAAGAAGGCAGGGGTTAAGCACGTTGTGTTTGACCGTGGCGGATATATCTATACCGGAAGAATTCAGGCTCTTAGTGAAGGCGCAAGAAGCTCTGGCTTGGAGTTTTAGGAGGATATGATGGAAAAAAGCGAAAACAAACAAGAAAAGAATCAAAAAACAGAAAGAAGACCAAGACGTGAAAACAGAAACCAAGCTCCTCAAGTTCAAGATGAATTTGACAAGAAAATGGTTGCTGTTAACAGAATTTCTAAAACCGTTAAGGGTGGAAGAAAGATGCGTTTTAATGCACTTGTTTGCGTTGGAAACCATAATGGAAAGGTTGGCATTGGAATGGGCAAGGCAGCGGAAGTTTCTCTTGCTATTGAAAAAGCAACCCTTGCTGCAAAGCGCCATGTTATTGACGTTGCAATGAAGGGAACAACTATTCCTCATGAAGTTGATGGGATTTTTGAAACAACAAAAATCATCATGATGCCAAGCAAAGAAGGAACTGGAGTTATCGCGGGTGGTGCCGTTCGTGATGTTGTTGAACTTGCAGGAATCAAGGATATAACAACAAAACTTTATGGCTCAAACAACCCAGTTAACTGCGTTAAGGCTACTTTTGAAGGGTTGAAGACACTTAAAACCGCAGAGCAGGTTGCTGCTTTGAGAGGTGTTAGTGTTGATACACTAAGATAGGAAGGTGAGAAAGATGGCTGAAAAAGTTGGAACTTCTAAAAAAGAAGTGTATAATGAACCTAAACTAAAAATCACATTGGTTAAGAGTTTGAACGGACGCCTTGATAAGCAAAAGAAGACTTGCGTTGCGCTCGGTTTAACCAAAATCAATCAAACAGTTATCAAGAGGGATAACCCAGCAACTAGGGGAATGATCTTTGTTGTTAAACACATGGTTACTGTTGAAGAAGTTAAATAAAATAAGGAGATAGTTATGAAACTACATGAATTATCACCTGCACCAAACTCAACTAAGGCTCCAAAAAGACTTGGAAGAGGAATTGGCTCAGGAACTGGCAAAACCAGTGGTAAAGGTCATAAAGGTCAAAACGCTCGTAGTGGTGGTGGGGTTAGACCAGGTTTTGAAGGCGGTCAAATGCCTTTAATCCGTCAACTTCCAAAGAGAGGCTTCAAGAACAACTGGCGTAAAGAATACACAACAATCAACGTTAGCGATCTTGAAAGATTTGAGGCTGGCACAATCGTAACCGCTCAAATGCTTAAAACCAATGGTGTTATATCTAAAATTGAGCAATATGGAGTTAAAGTTCTTGGAAACGGAACGCTTACCAAAGCTTTAACTGTTAAAGCGCAAAAATTAACCCAAACAGCAATTGACAAAATCAAGAGCGCTGGTGGGTCTATGGAGGTGGAATAATGTTTAAGACCTTATTGGAAGCTTTTAAGAATTCTGAACTTAGGAAGAAAATTTTGATTACTCTTGCCCTTCTGCTTGTTTATAGGGTGGGGTGTTTTCTCCCTGTTCCTGGAATTCTGCCAGAAACCTTTTCTTCTGCAATTGGAGACGAAACTTCAATTCTGACATTGCTTAATGCCGTAACTGGTAGCGCGCTTGCCAATGGTGCGTTCTTAGCTCTTGGTGTTACACCATACATCAACGCATCAATCATTGTGCAACTTTTAACCGTGGGTATTCCTGCGCTTGAAAGGCTTTCAAAGCAAGGAGAAGATGGTAAAGAAAAAATCAACCTCATAACCAAGATTGTTGCAATAGTTCTTGCACTTGCGCAAGGAATTGGTATCGTTCTTGGATTTAAGGAGGGGTTGGCTCCAATATTTGGTGAAAACTTATTGTGGCTGACAGGCGTGTTCGTTGTTCTTGTTTTGGTTGCTGGAACCTGCTTTACAATGTGGCTAGGTGACCGAATAACCGACCAAGGCATCAGCAATGGTCTATCGCTTATAATCTTTGTTGGTATTATTTCAACAAGTGCTATTTCAATAGCAAACGCTGTTGGCAGTGTGTTTGGGGGCAACCTTAACGCGCTTTGGGAGCTTCTTGGGTTCCTTGTTACAGTGTTTATCGTGTTCACCCTGATCGTTTATTTCGATTTGGCTGAAAGAAAAGTGCCTGTTCAATATGCAAAACAAATTAAAGGGCGCAAGATGTATGGCGGGCAATCAAGTTATATCCCTATGAAAATCAATGCAAGTGGGGTTATGCCTATCATCTTCGCAACAGCAATCATCACCTTCCCAAACCTTGTTATGCAATTATGTGGCGTAACAAGCGAAAGTGGTTGGTTTGCTAAATTCTATTATGAATATCTTGGCGCCGGCGGATGGGTTTATAGCATTCTGGTTGGTCTGCTTATCTTGGCATTCTCATACTTCTATGCTCAAATCCAATTCAATCCAGCTGATGTTAGCCAGAACATTCAACAAAATGGCGGGTTTATTCCTGGTGTTAGAGCCGGAAGACCAACCGTTGAGTACCTTTCAAAAATCAGCAAGCGCATAACGCTGTTTGGGGCATTGTTCCTTGCGTTTATCGCAATTGTTCCAACAATTCTCTTCAAGGTTGTTGTTGGAAATTCAGTTGGGCTTCTTAACGCATTCACAGCAACTGGTATGCTTATCGTTGTTAGTGTTGCCATTGAACTTAACACTGGGCTTAATGCTCAGATGCTGATGAAAAGGCACAAAAACTTATTATAAAAATCACCCAGCCCTGCAAAGGGGCTGGGAAAACTGATTTTTTGATTTAAGCCATAGGAAACTTGCTTAAACCTTAAAACCAGAAAATGGATAAGAGAGGGAATATGAAAATCATTTTGCTAGGTGCACCAAATAGTGGAAAAGGCACATTGAGTGCAAATCTTAACAAAGCATTGGGATTTATCGGTGTTTCAACGGGCGATCTTTTAAGAAAAGAGATTGCAAGTGGAAGCGAATTGGGAAAGCATATAAGTAGTTTAACCTCTGCAGGAAAACTAGTTGAAACAGAAACCGTTATAACATTGATGCAGAACTATATAAACAGTTTGCCAAAAGATGCAAATTTAATGTTTGATGGCTTTCCAAGATCGGTTGAACAAGCAAAAATGCTTGAAAATATTGCCGATATTGACGCAGTATTGTTCCTTGATGTTGACGAGAAAACCATAATGGAACGGGCACTTGGAAGAATAACTTGCCCAAAGTGTGGGCAGATATATAACCGTGCTTGGTATAAATTAGATACTTGCGAAAAATGCGGAGAGAAACTGGTTGTTCGTTCAGATGATAATGAAGAATCAGTCAAAAATCGCATTGTGGTTTATAAAAATTCAACATATCCACTCATTGATTACTATACATCTGCAGGATTGCTGGAAAGAATTGATGCTGGGAAAGATGCCCAAAACACCTTAGAGCAAGCACTTAAAATTTTGAAGTGCATTGAGGCAAAACAATGATAAAAACTAAGACACCTGAACAGGTTGAACTCATGCGAATTGCAGGGAGCATTGTGGCCGAAACCCTAGCCCTTATGGAGAGGGAAGCAAGGCCTGGAATTTCCACTAAGGCCCTTGACAAAATCGCAAATGAGTATATA
>JAFSVR010000029.1 GCA_017444895.1 Clostridia bacterium | reverse complement strand
CACTCACCTCGTCATCTGTTTCTTCTGGCATATTATTATATAGAACAGAATATCCATCAAAAATTGGTGTTCTGCCTGTTGCCTTAAACTTATGGCCGGCAGACTCCAATTCAACGCTAAGTGAATTATATGTTGCATCTGCCATTTGGCTAGCAAGAAAACGCTCATAAATGAGCTTATAAAGTTTATAGAATGGCTTCGCAATTTTTCCTTCCAAACTCTCAGGCGTTCTATCAAGAGTGATTGGCCTTATTGCTTCGTGGGCGTCTTGAGCGTCCTTTTTGTTCTTATACATTCTTGGGCTTGCTGGCAAATATTTTTCACCGTATTTTTCAGTTATATATGCCTTAGCCTTTGCTTGGGCTTCAGGTGAAATCCTGACTGAGTCTGTTCTGATATATGTCACAAGTGGAGTTTTTCCTTCGCCTGCTATATCAACACCTTCATAAAGCCCCTGCGCAGTTTGTGTTGTTTGTTTAAGGCTCATCCCAAGTTTATTAAGCGCATCTTGTTGCATTGTGCTGGTTGTAAATGGTGCGCTTGGATGAGATGATGTTACGCTCTTTTTAACAGATGTTGCAACGAACTCTTTGCCATCTATGTCAGCAATAATGGCATCCATTGCTTCTTTACTGTTTATTTTCTTATCCTTGCCATCAACAAGGTAGGCTTTAACTTTATCTTTTTCACCCTTTTTATCTAATGAAACAACAAGCGTCCAATATTCTTCTGGCTTGAAGTTCTCAATCTCTCTTTCCCTATCAACCAAAAGCCTAAGGGTTACTGATTGAACCCTTCCTGCGCTGAGGTTGCCTTGAATTTTTCTGCAAAGCAATGGGGAAAGCTTATATCCAACAAGCCTATCAAGAACACGCCTTGCCTGCTGTGCATCAACGAGGTTAATATCAATTGCTCTTGGCTCGCTCAACCCTTTTTGAACTGCACTTTTACTTATTTCGTTAAACACAATTCTGCACTCATCTTCAGGTTTGAGCCCTAAGATATGGCTAACATGCCAAGCAATCGCTTCTCCTTCTCGGTCAGGGTCGGTTGCAAGCAGAACGCCATCTGCTTTTTTTGCTTCTGCAACAAGTTTTTCAACAAGTTTTTTCTTGTCTGGCATAACAACATATTCTGGTTTAAATTGTTTGGAATTTCAACACCCAAACCCTTTTCTGGCAAATCTCTGATATGCCCCATTGTTGCAACAACTTTATATCCTTGCCCCAAGTATTTTTCAACACTTTCTTTTTTATTCGGGCTTTCAATAAAAACTAATTTCATATAATCTCCTGCTGTGAAAAGACATCACACGTTTTTTAGTTTAACACATTAAAATCTATTTTGGCAAACTTATTTTAGCATAATAGTTGCCTGGAAGTTTTTTTATTATTCCATTAATTTCGAGTGCAGACAACGCAGAAAGAAGGGTTTTTCCATAGATTTCAGTTGAATCTGCAATATCATCAACAAACACCTCATCATCACCAATAGCATCAAGAATTTTTGTTTCTTCAAGCGAAAGTTGAACAGCCTTTGCCTTTTCCTCAACAGCTGATGACATATCAAAACTTTCAAGAATATCTGTTGGGCTTATTGTGAAAATTTGAGGATAATTTCTGATCAGTTTATTGCATCCCTCGCTTGCTGAACTGGTTATGTTTCCAGGAATAGCAAAAAGTTCCCGGCCTTGATCAATGGCATCATTAGCCGTTGCAAGAGCCCCACTCATATATCCAGCCTCAACAACGAGAGTTCCAAGCGCCAACCCACTTATTATTCTATTTCTTTCCAAAAATGAATAAGATGCTGGCCGTGTGCCGATTGGATATTCGCTGATTAATAGACCGCCTTTGTCAACTATTTCTTGGCTTAGAAATGTGTTTTGAGATGGATATATACTATCTAATCCGCCACCCAAAACAGCAATGGTTGGTTTGTTAACATCAATCGTTGCCTGGGCAACGCAAGTGTCAATACCAAATGCAAGCCCACTTACTGTCACAAGCCCCGCCTCAGCAAGTTTTTTAGAAAAAAATTCCGCAGTCTCCCTTCCATACCTTGTTGGACGACGAGTTCCAACTATTGCAATTGCCTTTTTATTTAGCAAAGAAAGTTCGCCCCGAGTATATAAAACCAACGGCGCATAATCAATATTTTTAAGCAACTCGCTATATTGTGGGTTTTCTTGCGTTACTGCAAAAACGTCAAATTTTTCCATTTCGGCTATTTTCTTATCAATATATAAATCATTTGCGTCTTTTTGCATATCAGAAAAAACAGGCCCTTCAACAATGAGTTCTATCTGCTTTTGATTTGCAACAAAATCAGTCAAAAGTTCTTCCATAGAACAAACTGAAAGAATTTGTTTTTTCTTTTTAAGCGATAAATTGAAAGAATCAAGCCATATTAAGTTTCTGTCAATGCGTGTATACATTATATTTCAGTTTAACCCTTAAAGTTGAATTTTGTCAATACTTCTGTATCCAATTGCCTCTGTGATATGTTTTGTTTCAATGTTTTCACACCCATCAAGATCTGCAATCGTTCTTGCAACTTTCAAAATGCGATTATATCCTCTTGCGCTCATGTTAAAACGCTCAAAAGCCTCTTGGAGAACCTTCTTGCTTTCTTCACTTATTTTGCAATACTGAGCAATATGCTTGCTTGACATTTTTGCATTGCAATAGATATTGTCATTTGCAAAACGTTTAAGTTGAATAGCACGAGCCCTATTAACGCGCTCTTTAACTTCCGCACTGCTCTCTTCGTTTGAAACAGCAGTAAGGTCATAAAACTTAACCCTATCAACATCAATTCTAAGGTCAATTCTATCAAGCAATGGCCCGGAAAGCCTGCTTAAATATTTATGTATTGCTGATGGTGAGCAATTGCACGTTAAATCCCTTGAGCCATAGTTCCCGCATGGGCATGGGTTCATGCTTGCAACCAAAATAAAGTTTGCAGGATATGTTATGCTCTTGTTTGCCCTTGCAATAGTAATAACACCATCTTCCAATGGTTGCCTTAAAGTTTCAAGAGTTTGCCTATTATATTCAGGCATCTCATCAAGGAATAAAACTCCATTATGAGCCAAACTTATCTCGCCAGGCTTTGCCTTAACGCCACCGCCTGTTAACGCTGGGGTTGTTGCCGTGTGGTGTGGAGTTCTGAACGGCCTTGAGGTGACAACACCTTTTTTAAGGTCAAGAACACCTGCAACACTATGAATCTTGGTGATTTCAAGAGCTTCCTCGAAAGTGAGGTCTGGAAGGATGCCTGGCATACATTTTGCAAGCATCGTCTTTCCGCTTCCTGGGGGGCCAACCATTAAGATATTATGCCCACCACATGCAGCAATTTCCATAGCGCGCTTTGCTATGATTTGACCTTTAACCCTTGAAAAATCTTCATTAGCAAGGCATGAATTGTCCGGTTTCCATTCGTTTTTCTGAACCGGTTGAACTTCTAAACTATTATTCAAAAATTCAACAACATCGCACAATTTTGAAAAAGCAAACGCCGTTATTCCGCCAATATAACTAGACTCTTTAGCATTTTCAGATGGGATGATGAAGTTTTTATATCCCATTGTTTTTGCCGAAATAAGGATTGGCAAAAGACCAACAACTGGCCTTATTGTTCCATCAAGCCCCAGTTCACCAACAATGATAAATTCCTTGTGTTTCTCAGTCTTAATTTGATTGCTGGAAACCAAGATGCTAACAGCGATTGCAAGGTCAAATGATGGGCCTTCTTTTTTCTCGCTAGCAGGTGCCAAATTAATGGTTATGCGTTTGCAAGGGAATAAAAATGCGCTATTTTTTATGGCTGACTCAACACGCTCTTTACTTTCCTTAATTGCTGTGTCTGGCAAGCCAACGAGATCATATCTTGGAAGCCCGTTATCAATATCAACTTCAACTTCAACGGGATATCCCTCAAGCCCCGACAGCGCAAAACTCTTAACTTTTCCAATCATATCTAACTATTTTCCTTTTGCTCTTTTGATGCATTCAATCATTTTTATATTATCATAATAGCACTGGTTTTGCAACAATAATTAAACTATAATATTAATATAAATATATTAATGGCGATAAAAAAACGACCAAAAGGTCGTTTATTTCTTAAATTTTATTCAATTGAAATTAAATAATAGTATAATGGTTGGCCACCACGATGACAATCAACCTCAAGGTCTGGGAACCTTTCAGTCAACTTCTCGGCTAGGGCTTCTGCCTCAGCATCTTGAACATCTTGACCATAGAACAATGTTAAGTTCATGCTGTTTTCATCAACAAGCTTCTCAATGGTTTTTTCACAAACCTCATTAACATCTTCGCCCTTAGCAACAATATGTTTCTCGCCAAGACCGATGATATCGCCTTCTTTAAGTTTGAAGCCATCAATATTTGTTGACTTAACTGCGAAGGTAACAGAACCGGTTTTAACGCCCTTAATAGCCTCCACAATGGTTGCTTTGTTTTCTTCCACACTTGCCTCTGGGTTAACATTGATTGACGCCGTTATACCCTCTGGAACTGAAGTTGTTGGAATAACAATTATGTTGCGTTTTGAAAGGTCATTTGCAAGTTCTGCAGCCGGAATAATATTTTTATTGTTAGGGAACACGAATACTGTTTCGGCAAGCACCCCATCACACGCACGCGCAATATCCTCAGCGCTTGGGTTCATGGTTTGGCCACCTTCAATAACGTAATCCACATTAAGATCCTTGAAGAGTGCAACCATTCCATCACCAACACAGACAGAAACAGTTCCAATTGGTTTAAGTTCTTCTGGCTGGCTTTGGATTTTGAGCGCCCTGTTTTGTTCAAGCATATTCTCAATCTTAACACCATTGATTTCGCCAAGTTTTAATGCACTTGAAAGCGCAATGCCTGGATCGTTGGTATGGACATGAACTTTTATAAGATTAAGATCGCCAATACAAATAACACTATCACCAATGCTCATCAACTTCTCTCTGAGCTTATCTATATCAGCCTCAGTTGTTTTCTTGTTAATGTTAATAACAAAGAACTCTGTGCAATATGCAAATTCAATATCAGCAAGATCATTATAGTCAACGGTCTTAACTTCTTCCTGGCTAACATTAGTGTCCTCAGCAAAATCCATTTCAAGTTCGCTTTCATCGCCAACAAGAACTTTAAGGAAGCCATTTAAGATAACAAGCAACCCACGCCCTCCGGCATCAACAACCCCAGCCTTTTTAAGAACAGGAAGAAGGTCCGGAGTCATTTTCAAAACTTCCTCACCAACATCAATTGTCTTTTTAAGGAACTCATCAACCTCATCAACTTTCTTTGCAATATTGATTGCTTCATCACTCATCATTCTGATGACTGTTAAAATGGTTCCTTCTTTTGGTATGGTAACCGCTTTATATGCAACATTTGCCCCTTCTTTAAGAGCTTTTGCAAAAATCTTTGTGCTAATACTACTTTCACTTGAAATAACACTTGCGAAACCTTTCAAGATTTGCGAAAGAATAACACCTGAGTTACCTCTTGCACCTTTAAGGGCACCCTTGCTTATTGCGTCTGCAATAGTGTCCAGGTTATTGTTAGTGCACATATTAACCTCTCGTATTGCACTGCGCATCGTAAGGCTCATGTTCGTTCCCGTATCTCCATCAGGAACGGGATAAACGTTCAGGGAATCAACATAATCTTTATTATTCTCAAGATAATTAGCGCCGCTAATAACCATCTTTCTTAGCATTGCGCCGGTTACAGACTTACTCATATAAATTTTCTCTCCTAATTGTTAGCAAAAAGTGAACAAATATTCTCGGCCTAGACCTTAACCCCAACAACATTGATGTTGATAGAATCAACGATCATGCCCGTGAATTGTTCAACATTATATTTAACAGAACGTCGCACGGATTCAGCAACAGCATTAATGCTGACGCCATATTTCAAAATTATGTCAAGGTCAATATGAATACGGTCTCCAATAGTGAGAATTTTAATTCCCCTACTCTTGCCCAACTTCTTGCCACGAAACAATTCCTTAACGGCGTCAAAAAATTTGCGTGAAACTAAATCAACCACGCCATAGCATTCAAGAGCAGATTGCTGAACAACAAGTGCGATTGATTCGTCGGTTACGGAAATCTCGCCATAAGAGTTAATTGTGTTAACTGCCATATTATCTCCTTAACATAAATTTTTGCGAGCAAAAACGATAAAACATTTCGTTTCAAGCAATATTCTACATCATCTAAGTTTTTTTTGCAAGGTTTTTACGCACTATTTGACCATATTTTAATATTTTCCTTGTATTTATATAAATAAAATATGCTAATTTTTCTAAAAACGGTTGCATTTTGCCAAAAGATATGATATCATATGCACTGTTATTGAATTTGTGGAGGTAGAAACCAATGAGCAGAGTTTGCTATAATTGCGGAAAAGGTAAAATGACGGGCAACTTAGTTAGCCACTCAAATATAAAAACAAAACGCGTAACAAATGCTAATCTTCATAAAGTTGAAGTTGAAGATGAAAGCGGAAAAGTATCTCGTCAATATTTGTGCACAAAATGCATGAAAGGCTCAAAAAAGGATAAATAAGCATTTCCTCCACCTTACACCATAAGGTGGTTTTTTTATTTCGCTTCTAGCAAAAAAGCACCTTTGGGGGTGCTTTTATTTTTCTTTTGGTTGCTTAACTAGAACTTTCAAAATTCCGCTCAATACCTTGGGCGCTTTTATTGCAATAATTGTCATACACACCACCTCCAACATTGCTAGTGTATATTATGCAACAATTCTGCCTTTGGTTCATCGACCCTAAACCGGAATATAAACTTTATCATCAAAAAGATTGAAAATATAATCATAGAACGGATCTTTTGATGGTGCCTCGCCGTGCAAAATAATCTTTGCTGGTGAAAGCGTTATTAATTCTTCCAGCGCCTTAACCTCCCCCTTTTCTTCTGAACCAACCAAGTCGGTTATGGGGCGATTGTGGCTATCGGTTAAATAGTATTCTTGATTCTTCTTATACATATGAACTTCATCATAACTCGTTTCAGTTGTTTTAATCAAAAATTTCAAGAACTCCCTTATGGTTTTGTTAGGCTCAAATGATGATATATTGTCATTTACCAAATTGCAAATGTCCTGCCATCTATTGCGCAAGGCATGGAGCTTGAAATAATAGAAACTGTCAATATTGATTTCCCCGCACAAAACCAATTGTTTCTTGATTAAGTCTTTATCGGTTTGCTTATCAAAAACTGTCAGCGCCTTAACAAATGCCGTTTTTGTGAGTTCGGTTTCGCTTATTGGATTAAGACGCTCATAGAGATAATCTCGCTTATAGTTTTGAGTTATAACCTCACTTATCAGTTCTAATAGCAACAGCACAAAATAGTCCTTTTGCTTTTTAGGAACAGCCAAAGAAAGCTGGCATCTTCCAGCGATATTTTGCTTAACGATTATTCCCCCAACAAACTTAACTTGGGCATTAAGCCTAGCATAAATAAAATCTAAGCAATATAGTTTATCGTAACTTTCAGAAACGGTGATTTCCCACATCAAAATGTAATTCCCCTTTACGTTTGGCTAATTGTAGTATATGAAACAAAACAAGTAATTAATCAAAATTGAACAAGAAAAAAGCACAAGGAATAAACTTGTGCTTAAAACTTAAATATCGATAATAATCGTTAAAATTTGCCCCTATATGCGGAAGTTAGATCCGTCATTTTCACCATAAGCAGAATTATACGCAATTTCGCCAGGCTGGTTGTTTATGCTTAGTTTTTCGCAAACCTCTTTAGACATCTCAATAAGTTCATCTCTGTCTATGAGCCTAACGCCATTTTCTTTTGCTAGTGTTTCAGCCTGCGCTGAAAAGTATGAGTTAGTTATAACATACGCATCTGTTGCGCCATAGTGTGATTTAGCGCCAACAATCTCAGCAACACATTTGCTCCCAACCGTTTTATTATATCTCTTGGCTTGAACCACAATTGTTTCATCACCCTTAGTTAAAATTAAATCTGCGCCATAATCTCGGCTTTTTGGCGTTAGCTGAACTTCATAGTCTTGATAGAAAAACAAGCATTTGAGGTATTCTTCAAACTCATAACCTTCCATCAAATCAATGGCGGTTATGTCTGTTGAAAGAATAAGTTTCCTTCCCGTTTCCCCCTTGCGTTTCCACACCTTGTATTTATGATGCTTGATTATTTTTTTAATGACAAAAACCACCAGAAAAACTGGCAGCAAAACAATGAAAAGAATCCAACAAAAAATTCTCAATAATATGTTTGGTTTCTTGCCCACGCTTATATTTTAATCTAAAACAAAAATATTTCCAAATGAATTATGACCTGCATTTCAGTGGATAATTTAATTTGAGTATGCTAAAATACCATTGGAGGAGAAAACATGATAATAACCATTGATGGAACAAGCAGTTCTGGGAAATCAACGATGGCATCTTTGCTTGCAAAGAGGCTTGGTTTTGCCCATCTTAACACCGGCTCAATTTATAGGGCAATTGCACTATGTGTTTTGCGCGCAAAAATTGATGAAAACGACACTGAAAACATCATAAAGTGCGCCCAAAATGCAAATGTCAGTGTTAAATTTGAAAAAGGCACAAGTGTTATTATGATCGATAACAAGCCGGAAGTTGAAGCGCTAAGATCTCCTGAAGTTTCTTCCCTTGTTGCAACAACGTCAAAGATCCACGAGGTTCGTGTTCGTGTTAGAGAGATTCAGGGGGATATTGGCAAAACAACCCCCAAACTTATTGTTGAAGGCCGAGACATTGGGAGCGTTGTTTTCCCAAATGCTGAAATTAAGATTTTTATCACTGCAAGTTTAGATGTTCGAGCAAAACGCAGACAACTTGAATATGAGATGCTTGGAAAGAAAAAGACACTTTCAGAAGTAAAAAGGGAACTGCAATTGCGTGATAATGCCGACAAACACCGCAAAGAGTCCCCACTTATCATTCCACAGGGTGCAATCATTTTTGACACTTCAAAATATAACATTGAGCAAGCCTTAAACAAATTAACAGAAATTGTACAAAACAAAATGCAAGTGGCTAATTAAACCACTTGCATTAAAACTATAATAGCATTTTAGAAGAGCCTTCTTCGGCCAGCCTGGCGAGCTCTTCTTTTTTCTTTATAAATATTTCTCAACGACTTTGCTTCCGCCATATATTCATTCTGCTCTTCTTGGCTGAGAGTTCTGAATTTTGCACGGCAACTTCCCCTATCAACCAATATCAAAATTGAAATTATAATATTCAAAAGTGCAAGAATATACAATGTTGAATACACAGCAATATGCCCATTATTGCTAGTGACAACGAGGCCAATAAAAGCAAGAAGACCTGAAACAAAGAAGCCTATAATGGCAAGCACAACAGATTTTATGTTTAAGCCATATAGATAGGGTGAATAGTTTTTAGTGCTCCCAATATGTGTTTTCTCAACAATTTGGAACACACACAAAAAGATGCAAGGTACCGCAATTATAACCACAACCACTAGCATCAGCATCATTGCAAGCAATCCAAATATTCCTGAAATTCCAAAAGTTATTATATTAATTTCTGTTCCAAACAAAGCATTTAGCCCATCACCTGCGCCAAACATTGAAAGCGCCATGGTTCCAACAATAACCAAACTGATAATACAAATTGCAACACTGGCAATAATTGCCAAAATCATTGCAACAACTGCAGGCGTTCTTGCTTTTTCAAGATTATATTTAAGTTTTGGTTTATCTTCAACTTCTTGAACGTCATGTTCTGAAAGTTGCCCGTTTTCATTTGGCTGTTTTGGCTCTGAATTCTCATTTTGATCTTTTGAATTATGATCTCTTGAGCCTTCATATATAACCCTATCCAAAATTCCCATAATTATATCTCCTGTTCGTAGTTTAACATATAATGCCTAAATAGCAAAACAAATATAATTGAATTTGAAAAAATAAAAAACCCACATTATAGTGGGTTTGTTTATTACTTTGTTTCTTTTTTCTTCTTGTCTGCTTTAACCAAAGTTTTCTTTTCGCCATCATAGTAGCCACAGTTAGAGCATACAGCGTGAGCTGCTGTTTTTTCATGACAATTTGGGCACTCAACCAATGTTGGAGCGCTTGCCTTCCAATTTGCAACTCTGCTTCTTCCTTTACTCTTTGAAACTTTACATTTAGGTACTGCCATTAGACCTTCCTCCTAATTAAATTTATCTTTAAGGCTACCAAACGGGTTATTCTTCCCCAAGTTTTGCCCACATTTGCAAGACTCTTCATTTTTGTTCTTGCCACATATCAAGCAAATCCCCTTGCAATCTTGTCTGCAAAGCACTTGCTGTGGAATGTTTGAAGCAACCAACTCGCCAATGATTTTGTCAAAATCAACAACATTGCCCTTATATGTGAAATGTTCTTCATCTGGCTCACTTTTAAGAACTTCTTGAACTTCAATGAACAAGTTTTCCTCAAAGTTTGAACCACACCTTGAACAGACATAGTTCATTGGAACAACAATTGTTCCAACAACATTGATGTCCTCTTCATCAAACCAAACATCAACTTGCAACTTGCCTTCGCCACCAAAAGCATACGGATTGTTGCCAACCCAACTGTCTTGTGGAACAAATGAAGTACAATAGCTATGTTTGACTCCTGGACGAGCAATAAGGCTTTTTACATCAAGTGTTTTTGCCTCAAACTCACTTGCGTGTTTCATTATATATCACCTTTTATTTTTTGTCAATTATTTTTATAGAATTTGCTTACTATAAAGCGGAAACAATTTCCTGCGTTTCACGCGCAATCATAATTTCTTCATTGGTTGGGATAACATATATTTTTGTTTTTGAACCTTCGGCTTCAATTTCGCTATATTCGCCACGCTTAGCATTTTTATTTTTCTCTTTATCTAGAACAATGCCCAAGCCTTCAAGCCCAGTTAAAACACTCTCTCTAAATTCCCAACCGTTCTCTCCAACTCCAGCAGTGAACGCAATTGCATCACATCCACCAAGAACCGCCATATAACTACCAATATATTTCTTAACCCTATATGCATACATAGCAAGCGCAAGCCTGCAATTATCTGCCCTTTCACTCTGTTCATCACTATACGCAATTTTCTCAACATCGCGCATATCTTCGCTTACGCCACTAACGCCCAAAAGTCCACATTTTTTATTAAGCCAAGTTGTTGCCTCCTCAGTTGATTTGCCCGTGTTTTTGCAATAGGTGTCAACAACTGTTGGATCAATATCACCACTCCTTGAGCCCATCATTAGGCCTTCAAGAGGGGTTAATCCCATGCTCGTGTCTTGGCATTTGCCGTCTTTTATAGCACAAAGAGAGGACCCGTTTCCAATGTGGCAAACAATGAATTTGCCCTTGCTTCCAAATTTCTCAGCCATAATTTGAGAAACATATTTATGGCTTGTTCCATGGAATCCATATTTCCTGACATTCCACTCTTTATATGCTTTTTCATCAACTGCATAGCGATAAGCATATGCTGGCATGGTGCTAGTGTGAAAAACAGTGTCAAAAACAACAACTTGTGGTGTGTTTGGCAGAAGTTTTCTGCAAGCCTCAATACCAGCAATATGAGCCTCTTGATGAAGGGGTGCAAGTGGTTTAAGGGACCTGATTTTGTCTATAACATCTTGGTCAACTAAGCAACTTTTTGTGAAGATTGCGCCACCCTGCACAATTCTGTTTCCAATGGCGTTGATTTCATTAAGGCTTTCAATAACGCCAGTTTCTTTGCTAACAAGCGCTTCAAGAACGTGCTCCATTGCAACAGCATGGTTTGGAAGAGCAACATCTTTAACAACCTTATTATCCCCCCATTTATGTGTGAAACGTCCATCAATACCAATTCTCTCACACAATCCTTTTGCAAGAACCTTTTCAGTTTGCATATCAATAAGCTGATACTTAACTGAACTGCTTCCTGAATTAACAACTAATATTTTCATATATATCTCCTTTATTGCAATATGTTTAATTTTACTTAATTTTGAGGCACTTTGCAAGAGCTTTTGCAAAATAATTCTATTATTTTGTGGCCTGTAAAATGGTTAAAGCAATAACCTTAACAATTTCCTCAGTGCTTGCCCCACGGCTCAAATCATTTACGGGTTTTTTTAGCCCTTGCAGAATTGGACCAACAGCCTCAATACCGCCAATTCTTTGAACAAGCTTATAGCTTATATTTGCGCTGTTTAAGTCTGGGAACACCAAAACATTTGCTCGGCCTTGAATTATAGAATTTGGGCACTTTATCTTTGCAACGCTCGGAACAATCGCTGCGTCTGCCTGCATCTCACCATCAACGATAATACCTGGTTGCCTGCTCTTGATTATCTTCACAGCATCTTGAACTTTTTTAATGCTCTCAGTTGGTGCAACATCACTTTTTGTTGAATATGAAAGCATAGCAACACGTGGCCTAATTCCAAACAACTGTTCCGCACTGGTTGCAGATGCCACAGCAATATCTGCAAGATCCTCACTTGTTGGCTCTTCAATTATTCCACAATCGGCAAGAAACAGCAAACCATCATTCCCTTTAATGTCTGGGCGCTCCATAATCATTATGCTTGAAATCTTATTTATTCCTTCTCTTGCCTTTATAATTTGAAAGGCTGGGCGGACAACATCCGCAGTTTTTGTTATAGCCCCGGCAACCAGTCCATCAGCATCATCACAATATAGCATCATAGTTGCAAAAACAACAGGGTTCATAACTTCAATTTTTGCTCTATCTTTTTCCATGCTCTTATGTTTTCTCAGCTCATAAAAAGCGTTTGCATAAAGTTCGAGCCTGCCAAGTTCGCTTTTAGGGTTAATAATCTCAATTTTATCTTGAAAGTGTTTTGGAATTTTTGCTAATGTCTCATTATTTTCCGCAACCAAAATCATTTGCCCAAGACCAAGTTCGGTTGCTTTTATGGCAGCGTCAATTATCCTTGGCTCAGTTCCCTCAGGCAAAACAATTCGTCTGTTTGATCCTTTTGCTCGGCTCAAAATCTTATCCATAATACTAGATTTATTAACCATTTCTATTCCCCACTTGTTTTTACAAATATTTTGTTGTAAAATGATTTGTGAATATATTATACAACTATCTCGCCTCAATTCAAATCAAAAAGGAAGGCATATATGAATTTTTGCGCAATTATTTGTGAATTTAACCCACTTACAAACGGGCACAAGCATCTCATTGAGCAAGCAAAAAAGCAAACCGGCTTGCCAATTTTAGCCATCATGAGCGGCGATTTTGTTCAGCGCGGCGAAACCGCAATTCTAGACAAATATACAAGAAGTGAAATTGCTATTGAGTGCGGATGTGATATTGTTTTAGAACTGCCAACCATTTTTGCAATCTCACCTGCTGAAAACTTTGCGTTTGGGGCAATAAAATGCCTAAAAGAACTTGATTGCATAAGTCATCTTGCGTTTGGGGTTGAAAATTCCAACCTTGAAACAATTGAGAGTCTTGCCCGCTTTATGATAGACAAAAAATCTGTCATTGATGCTGAAATTCAAAAGCAGAAAGATAACAAACACAGCCATAACCGCATCATGCAAGAGGTTATTATTAAACTGACAAACAACAGAAAATATGCTCAAATCTTAAAGGGCGCCAATAACATTTTGGCGCTTGAATATATCAAGGCGAGCATAAAGCAAGGTTTTGAGGCAAAATTTGTTGCAATACAGCGCACGGATAACGGACACAATAGCAAACAAAGCAACAGCCAATTTTTAAGCGCAACTGCAATTCGTGAGTTGGCCATAGCCAAGAAAACGGAACAAATAAAGAATTTTGTTCCTGCCAAAACATATAAGAAATTAAAGCAACAAATCTTTGACTATGATGCTTTTTCAAAATCAATTTTAGCACACTTAAGAAATCAAAACGCCGAACGCATTAAGCAAACAATGGATGTTGGCTTTGAGGGGCTTGAAAACAAAATTTTAAGCGAAAGCCAAAAACAAACAAGTTTTGACGCTACAATCAAAGGTATAACATCAAAGAGATACCGTTCTTCAAGAATCAAGCGCATTTGCTTGGCTTCATATCTTGGCATAACAAAAAACCTTTACAACACCATAATTGATGCCCCCGCCACCTTAAAAGTTCTTGCCATAAAAAAAGAAAACAAGGCAATGCTTAAAACCTTATCTTTGGAAAATGCAAAACTTGCCACAACCAGCAAAGACTACTCTGCGCCCCACCCTTCGCTCTCTCTTGATTTATACGCTTCAAACGCCTATAACGCTTTTGATGGCAAACCGCATAACCATGACATTAAAACAGGAATTTTGTTTATATAAAAAGCACGCCTAAGGTTGAATACTTTTGAAACTTGCAAAAAAACACTTTTAAAACAACAAAAGTGTTTTTTATTTATTATGTTATTCGCCGATTGTTTTTATTTTAATGTGTTTTATTAAACCAAAAACCAAAAAGCTTACTGCTAAAAATAGTATTGTTAAAAATACAATTAAAGCAATATTGTTATCAAGTCCTGCATCTGGTATCCAACTTGTAAAATTTGCTTTAAAAATATTCATATCATTTATTTCTTTTTGAACAGAAGGATTGTTTACTTTTATAAATGTCGGAAATAAAAATAAAATATTGATTAAAAATAATATAATGCTTGTTTTCAATAATTTGTTTAATTTTAAAAATCTAACGCATAAAAATATATTTAAAATTAAATAAGATATACAAACAATAGGGAATGCAAGAGTTAGATACCAATTACCTGTTGAATTGTTTATATTGGTATATATGTTAACTACAATTAAAAGTATATTGAGAGCAACAAAATCTATGAAAAACGAAACAAAATCGTTGTAGTTTTTTATCTTTGAAAATATTTTGTATTTTGATATGTAAATTGGAACAAAAATAATAATTAGCCCAAATAAAACAGATAAGGTTGCAACCCAAAACCAATTTCCTTGTGTATAAATGCAACATACTAATAAAAGTAAGCATAATGCTAAAAACATTGATAATGGAATTAGAATTAACTTATTCTTCTTTATTAGTTTTGGCAAATTTGTAAAACAAAATGCAAGTAGCAAGGCTGATACTACAATCCAAAACCAAGAAAGAGTTTTATCTATTGCTAAATTACAAATAAAACACGGAATAAGAGCTAAAGCATATGATATGTAAAAAAACAAACTCCAAGAAAACGACAGTGTTCGCCATTTCTTCGCTTGAATTTTTTCACTTCTTAGTTTATTATCAACGCTTGCAGTTATAAGTTCATGTTCTGTTGTTTCTAAAATTTCAGAAAGCTTTGGTAATAATGTTATATCTGGGTGTGCAATATTTTTTTCCCATTTACTAACAGCCGATTCCGATACAAACAATTTTTCAGCCAAACCTTTCTGTGTTAATTTTTTTTCTTGTCTTTTTTCTTTTAAAAAGTTTCCAAAATTACTACTCATAAAAAGCTCCTCATAATATTTTAATCTGTTGTAATTGTAGCATATGTTTTAAAAATTTGTTTGCAATTTGTTCAAAATAGTTAGCGGAAAATTATTCAAGTTATATTTTTGATTTATTATGGCAGTTTATATTTTTGATTTATTATGGCAGTTAAACGTGTGCTTGTCTTGATACAAGTCGGTGTCGCTTCGCTCCAACGAAGACAAGCACCCATAAAATAACGTAGTTAGAATAAAGAGTGTGTGCTGGCGTAAGCATTCGCACGACACTCTTTCTTTTTTTTCTATTTTTTTTTAAGGGTAAAAGAAAATTCTTTGTTGT
>JAFSVR010000028.1 GCA_017444895.1 Clostridia bacterium | reverse complement strand
TTTATGGTTAAAATTTGGGATTAAACAAATAATGCGCGCACCCGTTGGTGAAAATTTATCACATAAAGCTCTCATCAACAAGAGCGGAGCATCATAATTAACCATAAAGTGAATTTCTCGCTTGGTATTTTTATTATGTCCGATTTGAGAATACACTCCAGCGCAGTTGATGAAAATTGATATGCGTTCGCCCAGTTTTATTAGTTCGTTTGTTGCTTGAACAATTGCCTCATCAACCTCGTCTTTTTCGCAAAAGTCTGCCCTAAAAATATATAGCCGGAAAACCCTGATATTTTCTTGAGCAAGAAAATCCAACAAATCTTCTTCTCCCTTTTTGCCTCTCACAAAAGCGAAAACATAATATTCTCGCAACAGTAATTTTGCAACACAAACTCTTCCTATCCCCGAACCGGCACCTGTTATTACTGCGAGCATAATCTCCTCCTATTAAATGATTATGCCCCAAAAGCCTTTTTGATAAACAAAAAACCACTCCATATTGAAGTGGTTTTATGAGTTTTGAAACTATTTCTTATCGATTGAGTTGCCAGTGTTAACAGCAAGCAAGTCTCTAATTTCGCTAAGCAGCTTCTCCGTGCTATTTGCCTCAGCTGGCTTTTCTTCGGCTTTTTGTTGCTCTTCAAGTTTTGCCTTTTCTTCAGCAAGCCTTGCCTCTTCTTTTTCTTGCCATTGAAGCTTAGCCTTCTTGTATGAAATGCCTTGCTCCTTCGCAATTGCTCTTATTTCTTTTCTATGAGCCCTTGCTTCTTTGCTTGCCTGTTTCATCAAATCCTTGCTAAGTCTTTCAAATGATTGTCTTGATGCGTTTATAACCTTAACCAAACAGAAGATTGTGAATGCAATGATTATGAAGTTGATAATTGCTGAAATAAATGCGCCCCAATCAATGTAGATTGACTTAGATAACTCAACAATTTTGTTCCCGTTTGCATCAAGAATAAACTGACCTAATTCGTCTGTTTGATAAACCGGGCTAAGCATTGTTACTGCCCCTGCAAGGCCATCTTTGCCAACGATAAGGGAAAGAACCCAATTAACAAGTGGCATAATAATCTGGTTTGTGAGTGCAGTTACAATTGCGCTGAAAGCACCACCAATAATAACGGCAACAGCAAGGTCAACAACGTTACCACGAGAGATAAACTCCTTAAATTCCTTAAAAAACTTTTTCATAACTCCTCCTTATTTTTACACCTAAAGTATAACACAATTTTGCAAAATATCAATAAAAATGTGCGATTTTTGTAAAAATATATATTATGCGTGGCAAAAAGCCCAATTTTGTTGACTTTCAAGCATGCTTATGCTATATTAAGCAAAGATTACACGAGGTGAAATTATGTTAAAAACAGATATCAAAGAAATTTTCAAAAACAAAGTTAAATATGCTCAAAAAGAAGTCAGGGTTGCAGGCTGGGTTCGTTCAGTAAGAAACAGCAAGAATTTTGGCTTTATTGACCTTAATGACGGAACCTGCTTTGAAAGTGTGCAGGTTGTTTTTGAAGAAGGCGTTGTTTCAAACTATAACGCTGTTGCTTCTTTGAATGCCGGCTCAAGCGTTTGCGTAACCGGAAATTTGCTTTTAACACCAGAAGCGAAGCAACCATTTGAAATTAAAGCAACAAAGGTTGATATTTTGAACGCAACAGACGAATCTTACCCTCTTCAAAAGAAACACCATTCGGTTGAATTCTTGCGTGAAATTGCACACCTTCGCCCAAGAACTCGCCTCTTTAACGCAATATTCAGAATAAGAAGCGTTGCCGCCTATGCTATTCATAGATATTTTCAAGATAATGGCTACCTTTATGTTCACACCCCACTTTTAACAACTGCCGATTGCGAAGGGAGTGACCAAATGTTTAAGGTTACCACTCTTGATATGGACAATCTTCCAAAAACAAAAGGCGGAAAGTGTGATTATTCTGCTGACCTTTTTGGGAAGAAAACATACATAACAGGTTCAGGGCAACTTCATGGTGAAGCTTTTGCTCTTGCTTTCTCAAAGATTTATACCTTTGGGCCAACTTTTAGAACTGAAAACAGCAACACAAAAACTCACGCAAACGAATTCTGGATGATTGAGCCAGAAATCGCCTTCTGCGACCTTGATGGCCTTATGGATATTGAAGAAGAAATGCTCAAATCTGTTGTTGCATATGTTTTGGAAAACTGCCCAACCGAACTAGCTTATCTAGACAGTTTCATCTCACCTGGCTTGCTTCAAAAATTGAACAATCTTATTAAATCAAAATTTACACGTATTGACCATAAAGATGTTATCACCATTCTCAAAAACTCAGGTGAAAAATGGGATTTTGAACCAACTTATGATGGAGATATCGCAAAAGAACATGAAAAGTATATAACCAAATATTTTGGTGGCCCAGTGTTTATCAAGAACTGGCCAAAAGATATAAAGGCATATTATATGAAAGTTAACCCAGACGGCAAAACCGTTGCTGCGGTTGACCTTGAAGTTCCAGAAGCAGGCGAACTTATGGGCGGAAGCCAACGTGAAGAAGATTATGATAAACTAATTGCAAGATGCAAAGAACTTAATGTTAACACTGACCCAATTGAGTGGTTCATCAACCTCAGAAAATTTGGTTCTTGCGAACATTCAGGGTTTGGTATGGGATTTGAAAGATTGGTTATCTACCTCACTGGAATAGACAACATCCGAGACTCAATCCCTTTCCCAAGAACTCCAAGAAACTGTGAATTCTAATTTCCATTTTTGAAAAAGGCATCGATGATGTCTTTTTTCATTCTTGCAAATTCATCATCATCAATCATCCCTCTTTTTCTCATCATGCGAATATTTTTAAGTTTGCTTTCTAAAACAGAATAATCCAGCGTGTCCGACTTCCCACTATACACCAACCTATATTGCGGAGAATTAAGTAAAAATGGTTCAACATTTTCCCCTAGCGCCCCAGTTTTAAGATCGTGTGAAAAGGTAAACAGGTCAATAATAACCAACAAAAATGCCGCTAAGCTTAAAACTGAAAAAGCAATTGCAAAATATCCAATATTCGAAGCCAAAAATGCCGTTCCTACTGCACTTATATCGCTGTAAGTTTCAAAAATACAAATGACGCCCAATGCTAAGACGCAGAAATATAGCACCAAAGCGCAAATTAAAACGATTTTTTTGCGCTTATAATCGTCAACACTTGCTTTAGATATTCGCAACTCGCTTGAAGCAAACCTAATAAGCACCAGTCCAAACAACAAACAAGCAAGAGCCATAAACCCCATAACTTCACGAAAATTTACAAGCACCCCAAAAGAAAGAAAATTGTTGGCAATTCCGTCAAAACAAACATAAACGAACGCAAAAAGAAGCCCCCCGCCAAGCACATAGGTCAAAATCCCCGAAACAATCAAAAGTGTGCGCAACTTTTGCTTAACCATCTCGGATTAATCATTACCCAAAAGAAAAATTTCTAAACAAAAAACAGCGGAACAACTCCGCTATTTATTCTTTTTAGAATCACCCTTATACTGCTAAGAATGCGAAATGCACTATTTCGCTAAATCTGCAATGTTTTTGAGAAACTTTCAAATTTGAATGCATAAGAAGGCTCAAAAAAATTTCCACGCAGAAGTTTACTTCCCGTAAATGACTGTGTGGAAATTTTTTTAGAAACGCACTTAGGCGTCAAATTTGAAAGTTTCACGCATTGGCGTAATGAGTAATCACCAACACCACCTCAACAACAAAACCAATCAATAATATCAGGTCTATCCAGCCTAATGGTTTTCGGTTTAAGATCAGTTGGAATATTGAGCATAATAAGCCATTAAGAAAGGCGATGATAACCCCATAGATTGCCATTGTTATTGCCAAAATGATAACAAGAATTCCGCCAATAATCTGCCCCGCCTCAAACATTTGAATTGCACCCTTGAATGCCCAAATAGTAAGTGGCATTATAAGCAATCCAACTAACAACCAAATAAGTCCTCTTAGCCCTATTGCCTGACTCGTTTTCCTTTTTTCAGGATCCGCTTTCAAAACGCTGAATGCAGCGGGAATTTTGAAAAGATCAATTATTGCTCTCCAAAACCACATTCTTATACTTGAATCAGCAGCCATTTTTCTTTTCCCCTTTAACTCTTTTTTGTTTTTTCGCTTTAGTTTTCTTGTTTCGCTTATATTTCAAAAACACATTAAGCAATGGACGTCTTAAACATACCATCAAAAGAATGCCTAGAAAGATAAACACGAGGGCTTGAACCCACGCAGGAAGCCCAAGCAAAGAAAAAATCATTGCAACAATTCCACTGAAACAAAACCACCCCATAACAAATTCAAAGGTGCAAAGTTCCATAATGAGGAATACGCCTGAAATTATTAGCCAAACTGTAACACTCATATTTTGATTATACCATTACAAAAAGCAAAAGTAAAACACTTTTGCGCAACAAAAAAATGCCAAACGGCATTTGCTTATCAAATTCTGGAGCTAATGGCCGGACTCGGACCGGCGACCTGCTGATTACGAATCAGCTGCACTACCAACTGTGCTACATTAGCATATAAGACAAACCACAAAGCAGTTTGGCTGTTTTTGGAGCAGGTGAGGGGAATCGGACCCCCGTAACTCGCTTGGGAAGCGAGCACTCTGCCATTGAGTTACACCTGCATTGTTAACACGCTCATGCGTCAACATTTGAATTGTAGCACAAAAACCACATTGTTGCAAGAATTTTGCAACAATTTATTTCTTACACTCAAATTTTTGAAGCCCCGCCTCATACGCAACCAAGGTTGAAGCAAAACCAACATTCAAAGACTCACAAGTGCCAAGCATTGGAATGATAATGCTTTCTGAGTTTTTAAGATGTCGCCAAGAATCTGAAATGCCCGTATGTTCATTTCCAGCAATAATAGCCACCCTACCCTTATAATCTGCCTCACGATAACTCTTTTTTGCCTGCAAATCCGTAACAACACATTTGAAATTGTTTTGTTGCAGCCAATTTTGAACCTCGTCAATTTCAGCTTCAACAACAGGCATCATAAAACTTGCGCCTAAACTTGCACGAACCAGCCTGCTGTTTGATAGCCTTGCCTGCTTATTTGTGACAATGGCGAAGTTGCCACCAGCACAATCAAAAGACCTTAAAATTGCGCCAATATTTCCTGGTTGCTCAAGACCGTCCATAACAATGGCAAGAAGATTGTTTTTCCCTTTGATAATTTTTTCAAGGCTCGAAAGAGAATATTGCGGCAACTTTGCAACAATAAAAAACTCATCATATCCTTCCCTGTCGCTTATTTTTTTGCAACATTTTGAAGAAATTGCAAATGTTTGCTTGGCATATTCAGACATTTTTGCAACGCTTGAAAGTGTTTCATTGGTGGTTTTTGCATCATCTAAAATTTCACTGTTATAGAAAAAGTGACTAACCTCAATTTTTTTTGAAATCAGTTTATCAACAGCCCAAAGCCCCTCACAAACAAACAAAGACTTATCTTTGTTTTTATTATCTACCATCATTTTTGCAAAAGAAACTTCATCAGAAGAAATTCCACAAACCTTTGAATGAGATTTAATTTTTGCAACAAAATCCATAAAGATCCTCCACACTTTCAATGCAAACCCAATTTAACACAATACGGAGCAAAATGTCAACTTAATCAGTCGCAAAAAAAAGCATCAAAAATTTTTCAAAAAATGTAAATAAAACTTAACATTATTTTTCAAAACAAATAATATAATAAACGTAAAGCAAAATGTCATTAGATGTGTTTAAGGTGAATTATGAAAAATAACGAATTAACCTTAAAAAAACAATCTAAAAGCAATGCGCCAAATGAAGGGGCTTTCGCAAGACGAACTTGCAAAGATGGTTGGAACAACCCGACAAACAATTATTTCAATTGAAAAAAACATATTCTGCCCAACTGCCCGACTTGCACTATTACTTGCCATTGCACTCAATGTTAAATTTGAAGAATTATTCTTCTTCTAAACGATAAACACCTACAACATCATATTTGTAGGTGTTTTTTATTGAAAAACATTCTATTCAATCAAAATGTAAAAAATGCAATATTTTATTCAAAATATGCAAAATATCCATAAAATATACGCAACAATTTTAATTTTGCGTTTTTTGCAACCACATTGTCAGCACAACAAACGCAACAAAAACGAATAAAAATACCAAGTATTCAAACACTATCATTGAGGTGTTATATATGGAAAACAATAAAACAAAAATCGCAAATATTAATACAAATGTTAAAAATAATTCAAAAAATCGCAAACACAAGAGTGGTTTTGCACTTTTTTGGAAAAGGCTGTTCCGGCGTGACACTAGGTCGTTTAAGATGAACAAAAAATTTTATTTGACATCTATCATTGTCCTTTCTGCGCTTTTTGTTTTTAGTATTGCTTTTATCATTGTAGATAGAACCACTAACCTCATTAACTACACCCCCTCGCCATCTGAGCAGGCGGGTTGGCCAACAAAACTACTTGCCCCCTTTGCGGACATGACAAGCTGGGTTCCAACATCAAGCGAATATAGCGACAATGGAGTTCCAAACCTAGAAAAGGTTAGCGACGAAACCGGGCTTTTATATTACCATTTTGGTTTCATTCAACCATCAACAACAAAGCCCCTTGATAGCGAAGGCAACATTCGCTGGTGTTGGGGCGGCTATGACTCGATCAGTGAAAACGGCGCTGACGCCTACCAATATTCCGGAATTATTAACCAAATGCAAAAAGTGAGAGACCTTGGGGGAGATTTTTGCATTTCTTTTGGTGGTCAATACGGCAAGGCTCCATGGATTGTCAGTCAAGATGAAAACAAACTTTACCAAATGTATCTTGACGTAATCAAAACCTACAATTGCAAACGCATTGACCTTGACATTGAAGAATCCAACCAAGGAGAAAATGAAAACATTGTCAACGCACGTGCAATAAAACGTGTTCAAGATGAAACAGGGGTTGCCGTTTCACTTACCATCCCAATCATGCCATATGGGTGGGAACAAAAACAGATCAACATCCTTAAGGCGTATCTCAACTCTGGCGTTGATATCTCACTAATTAATTCAATGACAATGTGCTATGGTGCCGGTCTTCTTTCCGGTGAAGACTATGGCGACGCATCAGTTCGCGCAATAACAAACGCTGTTGAACAAATGCAAACCATCTATTCAAATTTAGGCATAAACCTAACACCTGCCCAGGCCTATGCAAAAACTGGGGCTACAATGGCAATTGGATATGAGAGCTCACTATACCCCACATTCACCGTTGCAATGGCAAAAAAAGTTGCAAATGACGCCATTAAAAATAATTATGGAATGATCAGCTATTGGTCAATAAACCGAGATGCAAAAATGGAAAGCAACCAAGCAATAACAAACATTTATACCTATTTTGATGCGCTTAAAGGCTATGCAGAATCATAGGAGTTTTGAATCATAAAATTATTATAATTTTATATTGCTATTTTGCTTGACTTGTCTCGCCTGTTTTATTTACAATAAGTATGCAGTAAAATCTTTTAGCGATAAGAACAAAAGTGAAGGGAAAGAAATGAAATTAGTTAAGAGAATGTGGTTGTTCGTTTTGATTTGCTTAGTTTCAACGCTTCTTTCTTTTTCTGTGCTCGGTTCAACTTATGCAAAATACACATCCAAAGTTGGTGGCAACGCTGGCAAGCAAGCCGCCGGCTTTTTAATTACAGCAACATCTGCTGAACCAGTTGCATTGTCTGCTTCGGCAATTATCGCTCCTGGCGAAGATGAATATGTTACATACATTCCAATCAAATATTTCTCCCAAGTTCCAACAACCCTATCTTCAAACGGCTCTGCACACCTAGTTGGGCTTGGCGCACTTGCCAACTTCTCAACCCTTCTTTCTGAATACGCAACCTTCAAATCAACCCACAATGCAGACGGCAACACACCAACTGCGTTAACAGATATCTTTACAATCAAGTTCGGAACAGGAAATGGCCAAACAATAACGGAAGCCATTGCCTCATTGCTTGTGGCAGGGGGCTTAACAAGGCAATATTCCGTAACCAATCCATCTAACACAGATCCTATCATTTCAGCAATGCCGGCAAACGCAACAACCCCATTAACACTTAATTTAAGGGTTACAATCTCTTGGATTGAACACAACGATCCAGACTGGGATACGTGGGACGAGTTTTTGGGAAACAAATTCCATCTTTCAGACACATTAAGTGGCGTTGAGGTTAATCTTGGATTGATCGCAACGCAATGCTTTGATGAACTTTCATCAACCCCACCTGCATCACCAGAACCATAAAATATGAAATAAAAAATCTCTTACAGCTGTAAGAGATTTTTCTTTTTATAGCAAAATGCAGATTATTCCACCCTTGCCTTCATTAACTATTTTTGTAAGGGTTTTTCGCATTTTAACTTGCGCCTCGTTTGGCAGGGTTGCAAGTTTTGTGTTGATCCCCTCTCTAACCAGATAACTCAGAGGTTTGCCGAACATATTGGTTTCCCAAATTCCTTGAGGATTATTCTCAAACTCACTAAGCAGGAATCTTCCAAGCCCCTCGGTTTGCTCTGGTGATCCAACTGCTGGACTAATCTCAGTTTCAACATCAACACGCATAATATGTAAACTTGGCGCACTTGCCTTGAGCTTAACAACTCCGCTGTTGCCTTTTTTAATAATTTGGGGCTCTTCCAGCGTCATTTCTTCCATGGTTGGCATAACAACACCATATCCAGTTTCTTTAACGCTATCTAGGGCTGATTTTAGTTTATCATATTCGGTCTTTGCGTGGGTTAAAAGTTTCATATAACTCATCAAATAGAAATCGTCACTAATTTCAACGCCACATTCCGCCGACAACATCTTATAAAACAGGCTCTTGTTAACAACGATATTATAAGTTATTACGCCAGTGCTCAAATCAATATTTGAAAGCGTCAGTTTTTCAACATCTTCGCTGTTTTCAAAGCAGTTTTTGATATCCATTGCATCTTTCATAACAACAATATCTCTTGTTGCTTGTTTAAGGCCTTGCATAATCTCACTTATGATTGGGCTTTCATATGGCAACGCCCTGAGCCATTTTGGCATTTTGAACTTAACCATTCTTGCAGGGAACTGATATAACACGCTAGTTAAAATTGCATTGATCTCCTCTTCCCCCATTTCCTTAACGTTCATTGCCACAACTGGCACCCCGTATTTTTCTTCCAAATTTGCCCTTAATTTCTGCGTTCCTATTGCTGTTGGGTCAATTGCGTTAAGAACAACAACAAATGGCTTGCCGGCCTCTTTAAGCTCGCCAGCAACTCTTTCCTCGGCTTTAAGATAATTAATTCGTTCAAGTTCACCAATTGATCCATCAGTTGTAACCAAAATGCCAATAGTTGAATGTTCTTTAATAACCTTTTCTGTTCCAATTTCGGCAGCAACCTCAAACGGCAGATCTTCATCACTCCACGGCGTTTTAACAAGGCGTGGCGCCCCATCTTCCATGTGTCCGCTAACACCATCAACAAGATAGCCAACACAATCTATAAGTCTGAATTTTGCTCTAATATTATCCCCAAACCTAACGCTAACAGCTTCATTAGGAACAAACTTAGGCTGCATCGTCATAATGAGCTTCCCTGAACCGCTTTGTGGCAATTCATCAGTTGCTCGTTCTCTGTCGTTTTTGTTTTCAATGCTTGGCAAAACCAGCGTTTGCATAAAACGTGAAATAAACGTGGATTTCCCCGTTCTGACCGGCCCAACAACGCCAATATATATGTCGCCACCAGTTCTAATGGCAATATCATTATATAAATCAAACTTTTCCATTTTAACCTCCCGTCCACTTTGTTTGACTATTAAACAATATTGCGTTTTATTTCAAAATAGAACCTCATTTATTTAACAAAAAAGACGAGCATTGTTCCTCGTCTTAAATCTATAAAATCAACAAAGTCTTATTTCACTGCGATATTAAAACCCTCAAAGTCTTTCATTTTAAGCTTTTTGCAGAGCCCGGCCAAATCATAATTTTGGTTTGTTCGGGTTGGGTATATTTTGAGATTGTCTTTATTTTTCCGTGGAATAATATGGTAATGCAAATGCTTAACAGATTGCTCTGCACATTCGTTTGCATTTGAAATGATATTTACCCCATCATATCCACAGTTTTCAGTGTAATGCCTAGCGATTTTTTGACACACACAAGCGCACGCCGTGAGCGTTTCATAGTTCGCCGTCAAGATGCTTTCCGTATGGTTTTTTGGAACAACAAGCGTGTGGCCTTCATAGTCCCCAGCGATATCAAGAAAAGCATAGCAGTATTTATCCTCATATATCTTATATGATGGGATATCCCCCTTAATTATTTTACAAAACAAACAGTTTTCATCAACAATGTTTTCCATAGAAATCCTCCTATTCCGTTATTTCGGCGAGTGCGCCATCTTTCATTGGTTTTATTATTTGAACTTTAACAACTGAATTTGGTTTAATAGCCTTATTCCCTTTAAGATAGCATTTAATATAATTTTCAGTGTGGCCCTCAAAATATCCCTTTTCGCTTTCTTTTGCCTCAACAAGAACAAAGTATTCTTTGCCCTCGCATTCAGCCAGATATTGCCGCTTCATTTGCTCTTTAAGTTCGGTTAATCTCTTAACACGCTCGTTAACGTTTGTTGCAACATTTTTGTAATTAAGAGCAACCGTGTTTTTGCGTGGTGAAAATGGAAAAATATGCATATCCGCAAAATCTGCACGTTTGCAGGTTGCATAAGTTTCTTCAAAATTTTTATCCGTTTCTGTTGGAAAGCCAACGATTACATCAGTTGTTATTGCACAGTTTGGAAAATATCTTCTTATAAGCGCGATTTTTTCTAGAAACAACTTGGAATTATAATGCCTGTTCATTGCACGTAAAACATCATCGCTCCCGCTCTGCATGCTTAAATGAAAATGCGGGCAAAAGTTTTTCGTGTTTTTTGCTTCTTCCAAGAATTTTTCCGTTATGACGTTAACTTCAAGGCTTGAAAAGCGGAACCTAAAAGGATAATTCCTAGCCATGCGAATAATGTCTGTTAAGTCATTGTTTGGAGATAGATCCACACCATAAGCAGATGTATTAATCCCCGTAAAAATAATTTCTTTTGCGCTTTTTGCAAGCGAATCAAGCTCATTTTTTATGCTTTCAATGGTTCTGCTACGGCTTCTTCCTCGCATATACGGAATGATGCAATAAGAACAAAAATTATTGCAACCATCTTGGATTTTCACATATGCTCGTGTGTGTGACGGCAATGCTAAAAAGTTATCTGCATATTCTTGATCTATATCTGAGCAAACCAGCTTTTCAGATACATCATCAATAATTATTTGCGCAAGATCCATTTTTTTGCCCGTTCCATAAACACACACAACATTTGGAAACTTAGAA
>JAFSVR010000027.1 GCA_017444895.1 Clostridia bacterium | reverse complement strand
TAGTTCTGAATATGGTGCAAGACCTCTTAAAAGATTCATTGAACAACAAATTGAGGATAGTCTTGCAGAAAGCCTTTTGTCTGGAGAGTTTACTGAGAACGAAGTTGTTACTGTTGGTTTCAAAAACGGCAAGTTCACTTTTAGTAAATTAGAAAAATAATAAGCATTAAAATTTTGGTTTTACCATTAAAAAATTATGTAAAAATTTTTAATTGTGATAAAATATAAAAGAGGAGAAATGAAAATGAAAATTGAAATTCTTGAAAGAGGCTATGTTGTTAAAGATAAACTCAGAGGCCTTATAACCAAAAAGTTGGAAAAAATGGAAAAGTATCTTGGCAGTGACGCAAACTGCAGAGTTGTTTGCTCAGCAACTAAACAACGAGAGAAGATGGAAGTTAACGTTAAAACAAACAACATGTTTGTTAGAAGTGAAGTTGAAAGCGACAATATGTATGCAAACCTTGATGTTTGCCTTGCACGAATTGAAAAGCAAGTTGTTAAACATTCAACAAAACTTATTGATAGAAAACGCAATGCTATTGATCTTGCTGATTTGCTATTCTTTGATGAGGTTCCTGAGTTTAAGGCTCCAAAAATCACCAAGAGAAAAGATTTTGAACTTAGTGCAATGAATGATGATGACGCCGTTGAGGCCCTTGAACTTTTAGACAAAGATTTCTATGTTTATAAAGACAAAAAGACAGATAGCGTTAAAGTTGTTTATAGAAGAAATGATGGGGATTATGGGGTTATTGCCACCCACTAGTAAGCACCTTCAAATTTGACGCCTAAGTGCGTTTCTAAAAAATTTCCACACAGTCGTTTACGACAAGTAAACTCCTGCGTGGAAATTTTTTTGAGCCTTCTTATGCACTCAAACTGGAAGTTGTTATTTTTTATATAATTTGTATAATTCGGTTGCCCAAGAGGTGTCTGGGTTTTGAGAAGAAATGTTGAGGTCTGGATCGTCAGGGTTAATAATAGGGGTAAGGAAGATGATAAGACCAACGCGGGTTGTGTTTGGGCTGATAATATTTCCAAAGGAAAGTTCACTTGTATAGCCATTTTTATAAACCAATAGGGTGATTTCCCCATAGTTTCGTTTAAGACTATTATCAAAATTTGAGTTGGTTAAAATTGGAACAGAAATTTTTTCTGTTAGGCCTTTATTGTTTGTTGAATAATATTTACGAGTTTCAACAACGCAGACGGTGGCGTTGGTTATTGGTGTAAGGGAGCCCTGTTCCAAGACTGTTATGATAATGCTTCCGTATTCGGCTTTGGTGCTAGCGGGTGTTGCTGAAGAATTGCCTATTAAGATGAAGATAAGCATCAAATTAATGCTAGATAGCAAGATGATAAAACAAGTTGCAATTCTAATGGGTTTCATAGTAAAATATATTTGTTTTAAGGGGGCAATATGAGTAGGCTTCTTTCAGCAGACATTTCTTTAAGTTATTATAAGGGTGACTATGTTTTTTGGCACGCAAAAATTGAAATTGAAGCGGGAAAGATATATAAACTGGTTGGAGAAATTGGGAGTGGCAAAACCACGCTTTTTGAAGCGCTCACGTTGATTAATAAAGAATGGCAAGGGGATATCTGTGGGGCAAACCCAAAAGATTTTAAGCCACAGTATTCAATGAGCTTTTTGACATCTGAACCTGTTTTGTTTGAAAACAGAACGGTTAAAGCGAACATAGATTATGCATTGAAAGTGCTTGGGAAAAAAGGCATTTCAAATGAATACTTAGAAGCGGTTGTTTCAAGGTTTTGTCTTGAAGAAAAACTAAATGCAAAAGTTAAAAAACTAAGTTTTTTTGATAAACAGCGATTGGCATTTTTAAGGGCATATTTGAAAAACCCTGACATCGTTTTTGTTGATGATATGTTTTTGAATGCGCCAAGTGAGGCAGAGCAAGATGAAATTGATAAGATTTTTGAAGCGTTTGATTTTGCTGGAAGAACGGCAATTGTTGCAACAACTGGGCTGTTTCCCAAAAGTGTTAGCCCTGATTATGAACTAAGAATTGAAAACAGAAGCATTGTTTATAAAAAACTATAAACAAAAATAAGTTCAAATAGGCTTGATTGAAATTGGCAATTCTGATATAATATCAACCGAGGGGAAGGATATGGCAAAGATTAACACAAAAGTTGACGGCGAAGTTATGAACGCTTTGCGCAAGGAGTTTGAGGAAAAACCAAATGTTTACGCAAAGTTCTTTGCAACAATGACGGATGAACAAAAGACTTTGATTTATGGTCAACTCATAACCAGCGCTTTTGAAGAAATGATGAATAATTTTGAATTGGTTTCTTGTGTTGTTGCAATGATGAACCACGATCTTAATGTTAGTGAAACTAGCCGTGGGGCATTTCTCCATCGTAACACTCTTATTTATCGCATAGATAAGATCAAAAAACTTACAGGGCTGGATATCCGCAAGTTTGAAGATGCAACAACATTCAAAACCTTAATGGCGGTTTATTATGAAAGTAAAAAATAGAGATGAACTTATCATCCAACTTAACAAGGTGTATGAAGATGCCGAATGTGAATTAAACTTTAATTCAACATTTGAACTTTTGGTTGCGGTTATTCTTTCTGCCCAATGCACGGATAAGCGTGTTAATATAGTAACAAGTGAATTGTTCAAAAAATATAACACGCCGAAGGATTTTGCCAACATGGCACAATCTGAACTTGAAGGCTATATTCATTCTTGTGGGTTTTTTAGAAACAAGGCAAAAAACATCATCTCTTGCGCAAAGGATATTGTTGTGCGTTTTGGTGGTGTTGTTCCAAGCGGGAAAGCAGAACTTAAAAGTCTTGCCGGTGTTGGTGAAAAAACTGCAAATGTTGTTTTGGCAA
Organism: Clostridia bacterium; assembly: GCA_017444895.1. GTDB lineage: Bacteria > Bacillota > Clostridia > Christensenellales > UBA1242 > UMGS2070. The sequence continues at coordinate 2,639 of JAFSVR010000027.1, read as the reverse complement.
CTGCCTTTAAGACGCCTGCAATTGCTGTGGACACACACGTTTTTAGGGTTTCAAGACGTCTTGGAATTGCGAGAGGAAAGAATCCAAAACAGGTTCAAGAAAGCCTAGAAAAAAATGTTGACAGGGCGCTTTGGAGCAAAACGCACTATGCCTTGGTTCTCCATGGCAGATATGTTTGCAAGGCAAGGAAGCCAGAATGTGAGAAGTGTGAGTTTAATAATTTATGCGAATACTATAACAAAAAGGTGAGATAAATGTTCACAGACAGAGTTAAAATTTTTATAAAGGCGGGCGCGGGCGGAAATGGCAAAACCAGTTTTCACACCGAAAAGTTTGTCAGAAAGGGCGGACCAGATGGCGGCGATGGTGGAAACGGTGGAGACATTGTTTTTGTTGCGGACAGCGCCTTAGATAGTCTTGTTGATTTCAGATTTGCCAAGCATTTCAGGGCTGAAAATGGCGGCAATGGTGGATCTTCTAATATGACTGGCAAGTGTGGAGAAGATATGATAATTAAGGTTCCACTTGGAACGGTTATCATTGATGATGAAACTGGCAAGGTTGTTGCAGATTTGTTTGAAGAGGGCGCAAGGAAAGTTGTTTTGAAGGGCGGAGAAGGCGGAAAAGGCAACTCAAAATTCAAAAACAGCCGAAATCAAGCGCCGGCATATTCTCAAACAGGGCAATTAACTGAGGAAAAAAGTGTTTGGCTTGAACTTAAAACAATTGCAGATGTTGGGCTTGTTGGCTTTCCAAATGTTGGTAAAAGCACATTGCTTTCAGTCTTAACAAATGCAAAGCCAAAGATTGCTAATTATCATTTCACAACGCTTTCGCCAAACATTGGTGTTGCGCAAGTTAAGAACAAGCGCTTTGTTATTGCTGATATTCCTGGTCTTATTGAAGGAGCAAGCGAGGGCGTTGGGCTTGGGCATTATTTTTTAAGGCATGTTGAAAGAACAAGACTTTTGCTTCATGTTATTGATGTTTCTGGAAGTGAGGGCAGAGATCCATATGAAGATTTCAAAATCGTTAATCGCGAACTTAAAAAGTATGGCAAAAGCGTAAGTGAAATTCCGCAAATCATTGTCCTTAATAAAATTGATGCTGTTGCGGATAAGTCGCAAATTTCAAAATTCAGAAGCAAGGTTTCAAAACTTAAACATCAATACAGGATTGTTGAGATTAGTGCAGCAGCAAGAATGAACCTTGAAGAGCTTTTGAATGTTGTTGGTGATGAACTTGAAAAATTACCACCCAAAAAGCCTCTTAACACTGAGTTTTATGAGTATTCAAGGCCAGATCCTAATAAATATGTTATCTCTCGCGCTGATGATGGGGCATTCGTTGTTTCTGGTGGATTCATTGATGAGATGATACGCAACATTGTTCTTGATGATCCTGTCAGCTTTGCATATTTCCAAAAGGTTTTGAAAGAGAAAGGAATTATTAAGGAACTTAAAAGGCGTGGAGCAGATGCAACCAGCACGGTTAGAATTGGCGAAGTTGATTTTGAGTTTGATGAATAGAGGAGAAAGATATGACTAGCAAAGAAAGAGCTCATTTAAGAGGGCTTGCAAGCCAAATTGATGCCAGCGTTTTGATTGGGCAAAATGGAATAACTGAAAATGTTTTAACGCAAATTAATATTGATCTTGATAGCCATGAGTTGGTTAAGATTGGTTTGCTTCAAAACTGTGATTTGAAAGCGAAGGACATTATTAACGATTTGGCAAAAGTTCTTGATGCTGAACCTATTGGGGCTGTTGGAAGAAAGTTGGTTCTATATAGGTATTCCACAAAGGCAAAAAAACACGTTGAATTGAAATAATGCTTGACAGCGTGTTGTTTTAGTTTATAATTATTATTGTATAAAAAATGGCATTGATGGTGAGCAAGTAGGTTTATTGCAACAAAGAGAGAGGGGCGGTCGTGGCTGTGAGCCGAACCTGCACTGCAATAAACTGAATTTCGGCACCGGAGTTGCTGGCAGAAATGCCAGACGGACTAAACCGTAAAAAGTAATGAGGCAGGGAAACTGCGAATTTAGGTGGTAACACGCAAAAGCGTCCTAATAATTGGGCGCTTTTTGTTTTTTAAGGAGGAGAAATGAAAGCAAAAATTGAAGAACTGAAAAAGAAATTCGAGGGCGAAATTGAGAAGATTAAATCGTCTGAAAAGTTGGAAGAATTAAGGCTTGCGTTTTTAGGCAAAAAGGGTGAAATAAGCGCCCTCATGGCAGACTTTAAGAATGTTGCTAATGAGCAAAAGAGAGAACTTGGCGCACTTATAAACAATTTTAAGGATAAAGTTGAAAACTCAATTTCTGCCAAAAAGCAAGAGCTTAGCGAACTTGAAGATAAAATAAAAATGGCATCTGATAAAAAAATTGATTTCACGCTTCCTGCACAAACGGGAACGGGGTCTTTGCACCCAAGAACATTGATCTTGAAAGAAGTTGAAGATGTTTTTGTTTCAATGGGATTCACTGTTGAAGATGGTTTTGAAGTTGAAACAGAATATGACAATTTTGATGCCGTTAATGTTCCAGCAAACCATCCGGCTCGTGATATGCAAGATACGTTTTGGCTTGATAATGGGCAATTGCTTAAAACGCATACGAGCGCTGCACAAAACCG
>JAFSVR010000026.1 GCA_017444895.1 Clostridia bacterium | reverse complement strand
TTGTTCTTTCGCTCCCCACTTTTGTTTTAAGCCCCACCGCCCAAAACCTGCTTCATAAAGCAATTGATATCGTGCAAAAAAACCGCACTCTTGTTTTGCTTTCAACCCCCCAGTCTTGCTCACTAAGTTAAAAGTGAAGAGTTAAAAGTGAAAAATTGTTGAATGCTTATTCAATAAATTGCAACTTCAATAAATTGCAACACGTTAAAAACTTACAAATTTAGATGAAAGAGAAAGAAAAAAGTGTTCGACACCGAATAAGCGTACTCCTTGTACGTGCGTTCGGTTCGAACACGCATTTTCTGCACTATTTCGCTAAATTTGAAACGTTTGAAAAACTGTCAAATTTTGATGAAGAAGGAAGAAAACAAGAGCGAGTCTTGCGTAGGCTGTACTCTTTGTACTGCCAAGCATGCGAGGCTCGCTGTTTTGTTTCTTATTCGCTAAATTTGAAAGTTTTATACGTTGAAGCGGAACAACATCACATCCCCATCGCACACAACATAATCCTTGCCTTCAACACGCATCTTGCCCTTCTCTTTTGCGCCAACATATCCGCCACATTCCATAAGGGTTTCAAATGGGCAAACTTCTGCTTTAATGAAGCCCTTTTCAAAGTCGGTGTGGATTTTGCCGGCTGCTTGTGGTGCCTTTGTTCCTTGGGTGATTGTCCATGCTCTAACTTCTTTTTCACCAGCAGTTAAAAAACTTATCTGGCCAAGAAGGCGATAGCCAAGTTTGATTATCCTATCAAGCCCGCTTTCTTTAAGGCCCAAATCCTCCAAAAACATCTGTTTTTCGTCATCTGGAAGTTCAGTTAGTTCTTGCTCAACCTTGGCGCTGATCACCAAAACCTCACTTCCCTCTTTTTTTGCATACTCCTTAACGTCGTGGACATAAGGAATATCATCTTCATTTTTTGCAATATCTTCTTCATTGATGTTGCAAGCATAAATAACAGGCTTTGTTGTAATCAAAAATAAACTATCAACAAACGCCTTTTCTTCAGGTTTGAAATCAAGCGTCTTTGCCATTTTCCCTTGGTTCAAAGTTTCTGAAAGTCTTTCCAAAATCGGAACTTCAAACTGCGCCGTCTTATCGCCTTGTTTGCTTCGTTTGAGTGCCTTTTCAAGGTGGTTGTTAACACTTTCAAGATCGCTAAGGCTAAGCTCAATATTGATAGTTTCAATATCCCTCAAAGGATCAACAGACCCTTCAACATGGGTTACGTTCGGATCAGAAAAACAGCGAACAACATGAACAATCGCCTCGCACTCACGAATAGAAGCGAGGAAGCGGTTTCCGAGCCCTTCGCCCTTGCTTGCGCCCTTAACGAGCCCAGCAATATCAACAAACTTCAAAAGCGCCGGAGTAACCTTTTGTGTGTTATATAGTTTTGCAAGCGCATCAAGCCTTGCATCTGGAACGGCAACAACGCCCTCGTTTGGCTCAATGGTGCAGAACGGATAATTCGCGCTTTCTGCCCCTGCCTTTGTTATTGCATTAAACAGCGTACTTTTGCCAACGTTTGGCAAACCAACAACTCCAAGTTCCATTTCTCTCTCCTTTTAGCCACTAAATTATACTCCATTTTTGCAATGTTGTAAAGAATTATCACCATTGTGCATAAACATTGATGAGAGGTTTCTTATGTCTATTTTGCAAGCAATTATCTTAGGAATTGTTCAAGGGCTAACTGAATTTTTACCCATTTCTTCAAGCGGGCATCTTATGCTTCTTGAAGGAATTTTTGGCATAACTTCAGGGGGCAACTATTTCAATGTTCTTCTTCATCTTGCAACCCTTCTTTCTGTTTTGATTGTTATGCATAAAGAGGTTTTAGGCATGGTTCAAAAGCCTTTTTCAAAGCCCACACTTTTGGTGTTGGTTGCCATGATTCCAACAGTTATTGTAACCCTGTTTCTAAAATTTGTTGCAGGCAACTTCTTCCGATTGGGGTATCTTGGCTTTGGTTTTCTTTATAGTGGAATTCTTATTCTTGCAACTTTCACATTTGCTTCAAAAGAGGCAAAAAATAATCTTTCATATAAAAACGCAATCCTCATTGGAGCAATGCAAGGCCTTGCGGTTTTGCCAGGAGTCAGCAGAAGTGCATCAACAATATGCGCCGGAATAATCAGCGGGGCAAAAAAAGAAGAGAGCATCAAATTTTCTTTTCTTCTTTCAGTCCCTGTTATTATTGCAAGCATGGTTTTTGAAGTTGTCTCTGGCGAAATGGCAACGTCAACCCTTTCCTTTGCTGTTTGTTTTGCCGGCGCAGTTTCCGCCTTCCTCAGTTCCCTTCTCTCAATCAGGTTTATGCTTCGCCTTGCAAGAAAAGGCAATTGGCTTTGGTTCTCTGCCTATCTGATACTACTCAGCTTTGGAGTTTTAATTTTCACTTTTGCCTTTTAATAAAAAACCACCCAAACGGGTGGATTTTGTTTATTGTTCGTCAGACATTGAGTTCATTGCTTTTGTTGAATGCTTGCCACAACTTTTGCAAGCTTTAACTTTTTTATTCTTACGCATTTTTCTTCTCCTTTTTTGTTTTTCTGAAGATAGTTTGCGCAAATAATTAAATATTATGCATTAGCGCTTGCCCTGAGAGCCATTTTCAATAGGTTCTCAGTGTTGCCTGTAACAACAAGAGGCAATCCTGTGTATGTATGATTAGTGATATTGTCGCTATCAAAATATATATAAACACTTCTTGTTCCAGATGAACTGATTTCAAAAAGCAAACTATAATATTCAACAACTTTTGTGTTTCCATCAATGCTGATTATCTGTGTTTGCTTTTCTTCAAAACAGGCTTCAAGACAAGTGTTTTGGTGCTTCATTGCACTGGTATAATATCCAGCAGAAATGTTTGACGCTTGTTCTTGAACAACATCCTCATCAAGAACCCCATTAAACACCAGTCTTGAAAAAATGCTTACGCTTGTGAACTTCAAAAACTCACTTGAAAGAGCCTGATAGTCTGCGCTATTTGAAGAAATCTTAACTCCTGCCTCTGAGCCATCATAAACAACAAAATAATTTGGGGAAGAAAGCCTGAGTTTTTCTCCGTAGGTGTCGGTCTTAACAAAACACAATGTTAAACTCACAGCAATGATAATCGCTGAAAGAACAACCGCAATAATTGTAAACTTCTTAAAACTCACGCCCTTCTCCTTAGTTTATATTTTCTGAAACAACACTATTATTTGTTGCCTTATTCTTCACTCTTGTCTTCTTTTTTATTGCGAGGTTTGGCAATTTTCTTGTCATCTTCATCAATCTTAAGATTTGCAGACATCTTTGTTTGCCTCTCCTCTGCTATTTTCAAAAGTTTGTCTATATCCGTTGAGGCGTTTTTGTCTTTTGGTTGATTGTCTTCCTCTTTGTTTGCCTCTTCGGCTTTTCCATCAGCAACAAGTCCTTCTTGGCTCGCTCTCTTTTCACCGCTGTTTGTTTTGTTGTCTATAAACTCAATAACTTCTTGAGCGCTTGCCCCACCTATAAGCATATTAACTTCATCACTATAAATGGTTTCTTTTGCAAGCAAAACTTCAACCATATTGTTTAATATGTCTTTATGCGCAGACAAAATTGTTTCAGCGTCTTTTGTGCATTTAGCAATAATTTTTTGAATTTCTGCATCAATAACGCCGGCCTCTTTCTCACTATATGTTGCACGTTCCGTGTAATCCCTTCCAAGGAACACTGATGTTTCTTTACCCATGCAAACGTTTCCAATGGCCTCACTCATTCCCCATTCAGCAACCATCTTCCTTGCAAGTGAACTAGCACGTTCAATATCGTTTGAAGCCCCGGTTGTTATGTCTTCAAGGAAAAGCTTTTCGGCCGATCTTCCACCAAGCAAAACAGTGATTCGGTCATAAAGTTTTCCACGCGTCATATATTCGTCATCATTGTCTGGTCTTGAAAGTGTATATCCACCTGCGCCACCACGAGGAACAATGCTGATTTCGTGAACAGGATTGCTGTTCTTAACGAGTTTTTCAATGATTGCATGTCCGCTCTCGTGAACGGCTGTTATTCTGCGGTCTTTGTCGCTAACAATTCGGCTCTTTTTCTGTGGCCCCATTGTAACTTTAACAATACCGTTGTTTATATCCTGCATTGAAATTTTTGTTCGGTTGTCTTTCGCTGCCAAAATAGCTGATTCATTAAGCAAGTTTTCAAGATCAGCCCCGGTGAACCCGCTTGTTATTCTTGCAACAACTTTAAGGTCAACATCTTCTGCGAGTGGCTTATTCTTTGCGTGAACCATCAAAATTTGTTCACGCCCTCTAACATCTGGCGTGTGGATATATATCTGCCTATCAAAACGACCAGGACGCAGAAGCGCAGGATCAAGAATATCTGCTCGGTTTGTTGCCGCAATAACAATAATTCCTTCGTTCTCTTCAAAACCATCCATCTGAACAAGAAGTTGGTTAAGCGTTTGCTCTCGCTCATCATTTCCACCGCCCATTCCGGCACCACGTTGACGCCCAACGGCATCAATTTCATCAATAAACACAATGCAAGGTTTTGCCTTCTTTGCATTTTCAAACAGATCTCTAACTCTTGATGCACCAACACCAACAAACAGTTCCATGAAATCTGAACCGCTTATGCTAAAGAATGGAACTTCTGCTTCGCCAGCAATTGCCTTTGCAAGCAAGGTTTTTCCTGTTCCAGGCGCACCAACAAGCAAAACGCCTTTGGGGATTCTTGCGCCTATCTCAATAAACTTCTTTGGGTTTTTCAAAAATTCAATGATTTCACGAACTTCTTCTTTTTCTTCATCAATTCCAGCAACAACACCAAACTTTGTTTTAGATGGAATAATGCGAGCGCGATTCTTAACAAAATCAAAACTCTTGTTGTTTATGCTTCCAACTTTTCTGAAAACCAAAACAATAAGGAAGATTGTAACGCCGAGCGCCAAAATTGGATATAACAAACTCATGATAGAAAACGTGGTTGTTGTTCCGTTATAAACCGCAATTTTTGCTGTTGGGTGAGCGTCGTTATACGTTAAGATATAGCTTTTAAGCTGGCTTTCGTCAACCTCGCCTCGGTTATAAAACCAAAACCTCTCCCCGCTAACATATTCGGTTTCAACCTTATTAGCGCCAAATGTTACTGATTTAACACTTCCCGCAGAAACATCACTAATAAACTGCGTGTAGGCAATTTCCTTGCCTGATCTTGCCCCAGCAAAAACCAAAAAAGCAAGCGCCAAAATGGCAATCAACGCAATGCTCGTTATAATAACCGCAAGTTTGCTTTTTTTGCTGGTTCCATTATTCAAATTCTGTTCCATAAGCCTCCTAGAATATATGCAACATAGCATATTAGCATACGTAAATGCTAGAATATACTATACCATAATATGGTTTTTTTATCAATTTATTTTTAGGCAAAAACTAAAACTTCCTATAAAACGCCCAAAAAAGCCACCATACGCCTGCTCATCAACAAAAAAATCTTTTTAATCATCAAATTTTGCCTCTAAAAACTTGTGAGTTATAAGCATTTTATTGAATTTCGTTAATAACTAAAACTTTCTATAAAACGTTTCATTTGCCCAGCAAACCTATGCGCCTCTTTTCTCAAAACAAAAGGGTTAAGCATGCGCTTTTGCCTTTTGCAGTAGGTGCAAAATGTTATTCCAACTTTAATGTCATCAAATACCCCCTCTTCAAACACGTTTGCAAGCGATAAAAAATTATGGGTTAAAAAGCAAGAGCCAAGTTTTTCTTTTGAATCTGACAAACTTGAATCAATGGCAACAATAAGCGAATCTTTATATTTTTGTGAAACAAAACAAATATCTTTTCTGAAAGAATCTCCATATATACCATTTTTGAACTTACAAACATAAAATTTTATTTTAGTTTTGAATGGATAATGTTGACGAAATAGATATTTATAAACCATAAAAGAAAAACTATCGTAATAAATTTGAGGATTTCCAACACAAAGAAAAACAACCGATTTTGTTGCGGTTTGAAGAATATAATCTTTAAGTTTTGAAAAAATTAGTTTATACTTAATAGTTTTTCCCCCACCAATAAACTAATTGTATTTTTTGTTTTGTAATTTTTGGCTTAACATTTTGCATATTTTACAATTTGGGCAAAGTGTAAATTTAACAATTTTGCTTTTTTCTCAAATATTAAAAATCTATGGACATTTACCTTATTTTTATAGTATAATTGGTTATATGAATGTGGTAGATATCATAATTATAGCCATTGTTCTGATATTTATAATAGTCGGCGCATGCAGAGGCTTTATCTTCTCAGTTCTATCGCTATTTGGCGGAACTGTTAATATCTTTTTGGCAATGATTCTCTCTTCGCCCGTTTCAAGCCTCGTCAAAACAATGGGAATAACCGGAACAATAAAAGCTGGCTATGTTGGAAACTTTGCTTCAAATACAAACTTCACAACCGCACTTTCATCAATTGAAGCGGAACAACTTCCAAGTTTCATAACAAAATCAGTAAATAACAGCAATATTTCCGGGCTCGGGAAAACATTAACTAAATGGTTTCTCAAAATCAGCCCGCAATATGTTGAAAACCACCCAGAAGCAACATTATCTGACGTTCTTTCAACAGCATATTCAAACTTCTGGACAACTGTTATTGCTTTTGGCGTTTCACTCCTTGCAATATACTTCGTTTTATTGCTTGTTTCTGTTATTGCAAAAAAGATGAAACAAAGCAAGGCAATAAACACAGGCGACAGAATTTTTGGAATTGTTTTTGGTGCAATTCGTGGCGCAATTTATGTTTGTACACTTCTCCTTATAATTAGCCTTATCTCAAGCACTGGCATTCTCACAGTTGCCGATGACTATATAAGCGAATCTAAAATAGGCTCTTGGCTGTATCAAATAGTGTGCGACTTCTCAACAAAATACATAACAAACGGGAACCTCTTGGCCCTATTCGGAAGATAAATTTTATATTTTCTAGCACCGCAAACTGCGGTGTTTTTTATTGCAAAAACCTATATATACTAAAATTATTTTAATTGTTATATTTTTATAACTGTATTTTTTGCATATCATTTTTTGTGCGTTATAAATATAAAGCACAAAACCAATGTTTCACGTGAAACACAACATCAATTTCAAAATTAAAATATTAATCTTATTAAAAAATGCGAGTTGTTAACAATATTAACACAACATTGTATAAAACAACAAAATGTTAACATCACCACCCCTTCTACATGGTTTCACGTGAAACATAAAAAGAATTTAGTTGCTATGTTATCAGCAGAGAATCAAATTTGGTATAATTTGAATTGAAATCTATCAAAATGTTTCACGTGAAACACAATAATGTGTTAGCTAATTAATATATAAAGCAAATTTAATTCAGCCGATTGTTTCACGTGAAACAAACTAATTATTACAATACCCCACCCCAAATATTGTTTCACGTGAAACAAAAAACTAATTAAAAACTAAAATTTACTGCATCGCATTCAAAATGTTTCACGTGAAACAATAAAAAAATTAAAAAACTGCAAAATTCAGTGTTTTTTGTTTGTAGTTTGCAAAATTAGGTGATATAATGGCAATAGTGAGGAAATTATGGGAAAAATTATTGCATTTACAAATCAAAAAGGTGGTGTTGGAAAAACCACAACATGTGTTAATATGTCCGCATATTTAGCACAAATGGGCAAAAAAGTTTTGCTCATTGATATTGATCCCCAGGGCAATGCAACAACTGGTCTTGGGCTAAAAAAGTCACGAGATATTAAATCTATATATAATGTCATAGTTGGCGATATTGAACCAGAAGAAGCTATTGCAAAAACCAATGTTGCAAATTTGGATATAATTCCAACCAATATTGATTTAGCTGGCGTTGAAGTTGAAATGGTATATATGGAAAATCGCGAGTATATACTTAAGAACGCATTTGAAAAAGTAAAAAATAGTTATGATTATATAACCATTGATTGTCCACCATCTTTGGGCCTTTTAACAATTAATGCTTTCACTGGAGCTGACAGCGCAATTATTCCAATTCAGTGTGAATTCTTTGCGCTTGAGGGTTTGAGCCAACTTATGAACACTATACGGCTTGTTAAAAAGAAACTTAACCCAGATCTTAAAATTGAGGGTGTTGTTCTCACAATGAGAGACACACGAAGCAATCTTGGTAAGCTTGTTGGCGAAGAAATAACGAAATTCTTTGGGAGCACGGTATTTAACACAACAATACCACGAAATGTTAAACTTGCCGAAGCTCCTAGTTTTGGCATGCCAATATGTCTATATGATAAGAATTGTGCTGGTGCAAAAGCTTATCAATCGCTTGCTGAAGAATTTTTAATTAAACAAGCAGAAATAGGGGGCTAACAACGCAAAACAATAAACAAAATGTAAAAAATTTGCAAAATTATTGCATTTTTCACATAAAAATGTGTTTTTTGGAGGAAGATTTATGAATAAAAAAGGACTAGGAAGAGGGCTAGATTCATTATTTGGGGATTATGATGACTATGCCCCAACAGAAAAACCTGTTAGCGAAGAAAAAGAGCAGCCAAAAGTTGTAACCGAGGTTGTAGAAAAGGTGGTTGAAAAAGTAATTACCGGCCCTGAGGAAATTCCAATTTATCTCATTGACCGCAATCCTGACCAACCACGTAAAAATTTTGATGATAAATCACTTAAGGAACTTGCTCAAAGCATCAAAACTCACGGGGTTATCCAACCAATAATCGTGGCAAAAAAGGGTGAAAGATATATTATCATTGCCGGAGAACGCCGTTTCAGAGCAAGCCAACTTGCTGGGCTTAAAACCTTGCCTTGCATTGTCAAAGACTATTCGGAACGCCAAATTGCTGAAATTTCAATCATTGAAAACCTTCAGAGAGAAGACCTCAACCCAATTGAGTCTGCCCGCGCTATTAAGGCACTTATTGATGGCTACGATTTAACCCAAGAAACCGTTGCCGACAGAATTGGCAAGTCTAGATCTGCAATTGCCAATACCTTAAGGCTTTTAACATTGCCTGCAGAAGTTATTAAACTCGTTGAAGAAAATCGGCTTAGCGCAGGCCACGCCCGCACACTAACAACCATTGAAAACCAACAAGCCCAATATGAAATTGCCCTTAAGGCTTGCGATAACAAAATGAGCGTTAGGGATCTTGAAAAGTTCATCAAAAACCTAGACAAAAAGAAAAATGGCAAGAAAGAAGCCCCTGTTCAAAGCCTTGAACTTAGGGATTTTGCTAAAAAACTTGAAAGAGTTTTCTCAACCAAGGTTTCAATTCTTGGCAACGATCGTAAAGGCCGAATTTACATAGACTACTATGATGCAGATGACCTGCAACGCATTTACTCTTTGATAGATCGTTTGTAATATAACCAACAAAAAAGCAAGGAACTGTTGTCCTTGTTTTTTTATATTCCAAAAAGCTTAAAGCACCCAAGGCCAATAAAAACCATCGCACACAACCACGAATAATTAATTTTGGCTCTTTTAAGCATTGAAAAAGATAAATTATTGCCAATAACCACCGCAAGCGCAGTCAAAACAACATAAGAGCACATGGCAAATTCAGGGGAATAGAACCCACTTCCAGTAATAGACGCCGTGAAAAAGGCATCAAGGTTAACAGGGATTGCTTGCCAAACTGAAAAATTTGGCCCGTTTTGCCCCGTTGTTGGTTTTGGTGAATACTTTATTGACAAAAAGGTTAACTTTTGCTTTAAGGGGGCAAATTTTAAGAATTTTAACCTTTCAAAATTAAAAGTTGATTCGTAATCTAGCAAGTAGTAAACCCCAAAAAGAATTAAAACGATTCCATTAATGGCGTTGCCAAGCTCTTTGTTAATAAGCGATTTAATAAGGCCTGATGCCACCATGGCAACGCTAAAAACCGCTATCGAAACCCCTAAAAACCCTAGAATTTGCCTAGCATTAAAGCGGATTCCAAGCGTTCCCATACTAACAGAATATGCAAACACATCAAGACTAACAGCAAGCAAAATAAGAAATGTTTGAAGCATACTTTTATTTTATTAAAGAAAAAAGTGAAGAGTGCTTACGTAAGCGCATTCTTCACTATTATTTTTTTAATTGCTTAAACACTCTCATCAGTTTTTCCAGCAAATTGAGAGTTGTAAAGATTGTAATAGAATCCTCGTTTTGCTAAAAGCTCGCTGTGCGTTCCCTGCTCAATAACGTTTCCTTTGTTCATAACCAAAATCATATCTGCACTGGTTATAGTTGAAAGGCGGTGGGCAACAATAAAGCTTGTTCGCCCCTCCATGATTTTGTCAAAGGCATGTTGAATTTCCATTTCTGTTCTGGTGTCTATATTGCTAGTTGCTTCATCCAAAATAAGCATTGGAGGTTTCAAAAGCATTATTCGTGCAATACAGATTAGTTGTTTTTCACCTTGGCTCAAATTTGCGCCTCCGGCAGTAACAACGGTATCATAGCCATCTTTAAGCTTCATAATAAAATCGTGAACGCCCGCCATCTTAGAAGCCTCAATAATGTCTTCAATAGGGATGTTTGGATTTCCATAAGCAATATTCTTCTTGATAGTATCTTCAAACAACCAAGACTCTTGCAAAACCATTCCAAACTTGCTTCTAAGGCTAGAACGCGTTATCTCTTGTGTGTTTTTGCCAGAAACAATAATTTCGCCCGAGTTAACATCATAAAATCGCATTAAAAGATTAATTAATGTGGTTTTTCCGCAACCGGTTGGACCAACAATGGCAATTTTTTGACCAGGCTTAACGCTGAGATTAAAGTTTTCAATGAGTTTAACTTTTGGGAGATAGCTGAAATTTACATCTTTGATTTCAATACTTCCATCTGTGTCTAAAAGCTCTGGAAGGTGGCTATCAGAAGGTTCGTCTTCTTCATCAAGAACGCTAAACACCCTTGCAGCCGCAGCAAAAGCCGTTTGAATGTCACTGATTTCACTTGAAATATCGTTAAATGGACGTCCAAAAGAGTTTGCAAAACTAATAAAACTTGAAATTGTTCCAATTGTGAAGTTTGGCTCGCCAGAAAGAACTAAAAGCGCGCCAACAAGCCCAACAACGCCGTAAACGATACCATTAATAAACCTTGTTGCCGGGTTAGTTAAATTACCATAGAACTGGCTTTTTGTGCCCACCTCGCAATATTTTTGGTTGATTTTTTCAAAATCACTGACACTTTCGTTTTCGTGGCCAAAGATTTTAACAACTCTTTCACCACTTATGTATTCTTCGAGATAGCCAGACAGTTCTCCCTCGGTTTGAACTTCCATCTTGAAAAATCGCTTACTCTTTTTAACTATAATCAAGGCAATTATTATGCTCATTGGGGTTAAAACCAAGATGATTGTTGCCATTTTGAAGTTT